>JBHHVO010000104.1:0-10184 GCA_046754365.1 Phycisphaerae bacterium
GATGACCGGATGGTGCGCCCACTACATCGAACAGGCACAGCACAACCGCATCTACCGCCCCCTGAGCGAGTACACCGGCCCGAAAGAACGCCCCGTCCCACCGATCCACGAGCGCTAATGCTCCGAACCACCCGGTTTGATGGGTGGCCCGGCCAGATGGGTGGCATCCGGAGATGGTCGGCATGGGCAAGCGATAGCCTGCCCGCGGCGGATGCGTGGCATGGGCAAGCGACAGCTTGCCCGTGGCGGCGATCGGATCACCGCGCGCCAACAAGTTTGCCCGTCCCACCGAACGCAACCCGTCGTTTGCGTTGCATCGGCACACCGGGCAATCATGAGTGCGTGACGGATTCCGCGGCGGAAGCCCATGCTACAGATGCCGCGGCGGCCCCGGCGCCACACGCGACGTAGCGCCCCCCCCCCAGTTACGAGCCCCTGGGGGATGGTTGAAAAGCCGCGTGGGGTCGGTATGCTGTGGGCGTGGATGGTTCGTTTGTCACCGAGGAAGCGTCGTGGCCAAGCGGAGGAGCGGAACCGCCCTGTTCGACTTGCTCGGTCAGCCGCGCGGCGGGACGACCGAGCTGCCAACACCGGGTGGCACGTTAGCACCGCCCGGCAGCGTGCAACACCCGTCGCGCCAATCGAGCGCCGGATCGAGCGCGTCCACCGGGGACGTGGACCGACAATCGTGCGGTACCGGCGCGGCATCCTCGGAATCGGCCGACAACGACGTCGCGGCGTTGGGCGGCCCCCAATCGCACACGGTCGGCCCGAGCGCCGGCCGGATGCTCGAGTTTGACGCGGCGCGCATCCGGGTTTCGTTTTCGAGCTGGACCGCCGCGGTCGCGATCTTCCTGTTCGTCGCGGTGGTCATGGCCGCCTACGAGGTGGGTCGCCGAAACGGGGCCCGCGCGAACGCCGTGCAGTCGCGTGAGGCGTCTCGCCGCGGGCTGGCCGGGGACGCGCTAGACGACGTCCAGGCTGCCAGGCGTATGCCGCCGGCGACCGACTTGCTGGCGGCACTCGAACTGGCCGACGCGAACGCGCCCGCCGGAGGCGCAGAACGCGTGCCGCCGAACGCCGGGGCACTGCCCCCGGCCGCCGACTGGGTGCCTGGTCAAACGTATATCGTGGTCCAGGAGTTTACCGCCGGTAGCGGCGATGCCGCAGCACGGGCCAGGGAGTTTCTGCACGATCGGCGTATCGAGACCGTGCTCGTGCGGACCCCGGCCGGTTCGATACAACTGATCACGGTCGAGGGGTTCAACCGTAAGGACCCGGAGCAGGCGCAGCGCGCGGACGCGCTGTTGGCGCGGGTGCGCGACGCCGGCACGGCATATTATGATGCCGGCGGGCGGTACCGACTCCAAGGATACTTTAAGTTGTACAAACGAGGTCGCTGGTAGCGAGGGAGTTGCCATGTCGCTGGATCGATCGCTTAAGTCGCGGGATACGCTCGCACGCCATCGGAACGTGCTCACCCGGGCCGAACGCATTGCGTATTTGAACGACATCGGGAAGTGGGAAGACGGGGCTTCACCCATCGGATTGCCGAAAGTACCCCACCGCAAGGCCCACGTCGGCAAGAAAGACAAGAAGGAAGCGAAGGACACCGAGACGACATCCGCGGTCGGACAGGAAGCCGCATCGTCTTGATGCCGGGGGCCACGCTATGTCACGGCGCGGAGCGCCGGGTCGCGTCGGGGCGGCATGCGCCAACGCGGCACGTCGCTGCCACCGCGGTCCCATCGGCCTGCGCCGTCGCGGCATGCGGGCTGCAGCGCGTCGGGTCCCCAACGCGTAAGGGCCGCGCACCGGCTCGGCCGCGCAGCGCCCCGCCACGCGCCCGGGCCAAACGCAACGGCCGGGCCGGAAGCCGGCAAAGCGTTCTCTTGCGTGGCCGAGTCCGTTGTTCCCAACGCACGCCGGGCGGAACCGCGGCGTGACCGCTATGCCCGAAGGGCCCACGTCATGACCGGCCAGCAGTTCATCGCGAACCACATCAGCCGGATCGGGTCGTCCGGGATCCGACGCGTGTTCGATCTCGGGACCACGCTTCAGGACCCGATCAACCTGTCCATCGGGCAGCCGGACTACGACGTCAACGACGACATCAAGGACGCCATGATCCGTGCCGTCCGCGCCGGCCACAACGCCTACACGTTGACGCGCGGGCTACCCGAGCTCCGCGAGCGCATTGCGTCCGCCCTCGCCGACGAGTTCGGGCGGGAGCCGGACGTCTTCATCACATCGGGCGTGTCGGGCGGACTCTTCCTCGCGCTGCTGGCATGTCTAAACCCCCTGGACGAGGTGCTGGTCGGGGACCCGTATTTCGTGTCGTACCCGTACCTCACGCGCCTGGCGGGCGGCCGGACCGTACCCGTGAGCCTCTACGACGACTTCGCGCTGCACCCGGATCGATTCGCCGATGCGATCACGGACCGCACGAAGATCATTCTGATCTGCTCGCCCGGAAACCCGACGGGTGTCGTGTATCCACCCGACGCGCTCGCCGAACTCGCCGACGTCGCCCGCGCACGCGACCTGCTCATCATCAGCGACGAGATCTACGCGACACTCACGTACGACGCCGCCCATGCCAGCGTCTACCGCTGGGCGCCGGAGCGGACCATCGTCCTGCGTGGTTTCGGGAAGACGTATGGTATGACCGGCTGGCGGATGGGTTTTGCGGCCGGGCCCGATGCGGTGATCGCCGAAATGGCCAAGCTCCAGCAATACACGTATGTCTGCGCCCCCCGCCCGGCCCAGCACGCGTGTATCGACGCGCTCGCGACCGACGTGTCGCCACACGTGAACGCGTACCGGGCGAAGCGCGACCTCGTGTGCGCAGCGCTGAGCGGCGTTGTCGATTTCGTGACGCCGCGCGGCGGGTTCTACGTGTTCCCAAAGGCACCCGCTTGCTTTCCGAACGCGACGGCGTTCGTCGAAGCCGCGATCGCGCGGAATCTCCTGCTCATCCCCGGTGACGCGTTCAGCAGTCAGGACACCCACTTCCGCATCAGCTACGCCGCGCCGGACGACAAGATCCGGAAGGGTTGCGACATCATCCGCGCGCTCGCGAAACCGTAACGCACGGCGCCGGCGCCGCCGCGCCACCCACGAACCGCCGCCACCGAAACGCCGGCACGCCGACGCAGGGAGACACGACGGCCGCAAGGGTCCATGCAGAGCGGACCAACAAGACCAACAGGGTGGCAATCCACCGGGCGCCGGACGACCGTCAGCGCATGAAAATACCCGCCGAAGCGGGTATTCTCGAAAAAAATGCGGCAATCACCTACTCTCGCCTTGCGACTACCATCGGCCGTACGGGCTTAACTGCCGTGTTCGGAATGGGAACGGGTGTGGCCCCGTACGTATTGTCACCGCGCCGCGTATCGTACCGGTCCCGCGACGCACGTCAAGTACTTTTTCCCAAAGAAACCGGCGTCCAAACGACCCGGCGTGCGGTACGCGACCGCCGCTCCCCGTCTCGTCCAAACCGCCGTTTTCAGCCGACAACACGCCATGGCGCGTCCCGACCTCGGGCCACGGCTCGTGAACCCCGGTCTTCACCGTTCGCGCGGGCATGCCCGACTCGATGGCCTCCCACGGCTCCGCGCAGGTCGGCGTTAGTCCCGACGTTCCGCGTCGGTTACGGGAATGAGCTTGAACTCGACCGGTTCCGCAGGCTCCGCGAGCTCGATCCGCGGCGGAAGGAAGAAGTCCGGTATGACCCGTCGGATCGTGTTGACCTGGGCGTGGTCGAAATCCTCGGCCCGGAGCCGGATGAGCCCGATCGCCCGGGTCTCGTTGCGTTCCAGGCGTTCGACGTCCTCGACCGGGCCGGTAACGGTGATGGTCTGCATCACGAGTGTGCTGCCGTCCGGCATGACGGGCCGGTAGGGGCGTCCGAGGCTCTCGAAACTCACATCCGCGCGGACCGGGACCGGGCCGATCTTCGCCGTCTTGCGATGCCCCTTCACCGTCGCCGTGACGTGGACCGTGACGGGATCGACGGACGCGGCACGACCGTGCAATGCCGGTTCGAGCGGCACATCGATGCTCACACTCTTGCCCGCCGGAAGATCGCGAAGATGCGTCTCCACATCGATCTCGATCCGGAGGCGGGTCTCGGCCTGCCGGAGCGCCGTGAGATCGCTCTCGCGCAACGTCGCGGTCACGTGCGTCGGGTTCAGGCGCGGCGTCACGACGTACGCGAGCTTGAGCGGCTTCGGCTCGACCGGCACCGACACCGTGACCATGTGGTCCACGACCACTGGTAGCGTCGGGGGATTCACGCCGACAAGCGACAGCGACGGAAACCGGTCCCACTGTTGCTCCAGCACCGGCTTGATCTCGATCGCATCGGCCCCGGTCGGACGGTCGGGAATCCGCAGCGTCACCCGCAGCGGCGCCTTGTCCTTCGCCTTCTCGACATCCTTGCGCGGCCCGGAGACGTCGATGTGGTAATTACCCGCCGTAGCATCGAGCGTCACGAGCATGTCGGGTCGAGCGAGATCCGGCTGCAGCTCGAACGTGATCGGGATCCTTGCGGACTCGATGACGAGGCTGTTGGCCGTCATCCAGATCAACAACGTCAACACCGCCGTCATCCCGAGCAGTTTGACTTGATCCATCGCGCTACCCTAATGGGACAGCCCAGCGTAAGGTCCCTGGCACCGCAGGCTTCCGCGCCGCACGCATCCAGCCTGCACGAGCCGCGATCACCACGCGGGGAGGATGCCTGCGCTTCCGGTCTGTGACGACATTCCGCTGTACCGCCAACCCTGCGTGCCCGCATCCCCCGGGGCACGCGACCGTATCCGCCGCCCACGCTACACGACCTGGCTGTGGGGGTGGTTCGGCACGTCCGACCACGACAGCCCCGCAGCGCGTCGCGATCACGCGCGTCCCGCGGCCGGCTCCGGTGCCGGGACCGCCGGCGCGGTCTTGGTCTTCTTCTCGCCGGGACGATCCACAGCCAATGCTTTGACGAGTGTTTCCCTGAGCGTTTGCGGCGTCAGTGACCTGCGGAGCCGGCCCTGCACGGCGACCGACACGACACCCGTCTCCTCGCTTACGATGATCACAACGGCATCGGAGTCATGGCTCATGCCCACCGCTGCACGATGTCGGCTACCCAACGCCCGGTCGACCTCCATGGAATCCGCGAGCGGAAACTGGCATCCCGCCGCGACCACGCGCCCGGCGCGCATGATGACACCGAGGTCGTGGAGCGGCGTGCCCGGCCAGAAGATGGTTTCCAACAGCTCGGTGGACACCTCCGCGTCCAATGCGACACCCGATTCGACGAGTGCGCCGACCTCCGTGTTCCGCTCGACGGCAATCAGCGCGCCGATCTTCTTTTTCGACAGCCGCTCAACCGCCGCCACGATCGGGTCGATCATGGGGTTGCCCGCCTTGGTCCATTTGCGTAGCCACGCCCCCTCACCCAGCCGCATGAGGATGCGCCTGAGCTCCGTCTGGAATGCCACGAGTGACACGAGAAACACACCGAGCACGAAATACGGATACAGCACGTTGATCCGTTCCAGCCCGAGACTGTGCGCCACGAGGCGGAACACCGCGAAGCTGATCGCCAGGATGATCACGACCGCCCGAACCAGACCCGCGCCACGCGTACCATGCAGGAAGCGAAGCACCCCGTAGACCACCGCGCCGATGAGCAACAACTCCGTCAGCGCGACCACCGGCCGGTCGACCAACTGGTCGACAAGCGACCGGATCTGATCCGCGGGATCGGTCTGTCCCAGGGTTACCGCCGCGTGCAAGGTGTCGATCCGTCAGGGCTGTAGCCGACAACAGTGACATCGGTCGCCGGACCGTCGCGGCGTCACCACATCCGTCCCCGCTCGGTCGCGTGGAGGATGGGGTCTCATGATCCACTCGGGGGACTAGCCCGCCCAGACGCTTCGAGGACGGCGCGGCGTCGCGCACGACCCGACAGTATAAAACCCGCGCGCGCCACCGGCAACCACGCGCCCGCAACGCCGCGCGCTGCGGCGTCCGTCACACAGTCGAAGGGGGACCCATCCGCTCGGCGTCACACGTCACGTAGCGCCCGTGCCGTGGCGGACGCACGCATTGGAAACCACATCGGCACGCCACATCGGCCACCGGGCCCCGGCGCTACAGATCGGCGATCCCCCCCGCGTCACGGCCGCGACCGCAACGCTGCTTGCGCGTCTACGCCCTGGCGTCTCTGTGATGTGGCCGGCAGCAGCCCCTACCGCGGCGGCATGTGCGATCACCCGTCGCGACGGCGCCCGGACATGCTATGGCCGGCGTGGCAGCGGGGCCGGGCCCGGCTTGTGCGGATGGTCACGGCGCCAGACCCGCGTGCACGCTTCGCAACGACCACGGACGGTCTTGGGCGACGGAAGGAACGACCGCCCACACGTTCCACAGACATGACCGCGGGCCAGATCGTGCCGACCGCAGGCACGACACAAAAGCGCCGGGCCACCATCAGACGCGGAGGCGTCACCGGCGACACCCGCCCGTGTGGGGCCGGTCGCTGAGCGCATGTCGAACACCTCCCGCGCGGTGAGCTCGGTGACGTGCCCGCAGGAACGACAAACCCAAGTCGTGCGCGACCCCGGCGTATCGGGATACATGTCCCGCACGGCCGGGCCCTGTCCCGCCATGAAGGAATATACCGCACCCGCCAGGCACCCGACGCTCAGGATGGAAAGCACGACGTTCTTGCGTGTCACGGCTCGTGAATACCTCCCCCGTATTCCACCGGATGCGTCAGCCGCTCCCGGCCCATCGGTACCGGACAACCCCCAGCCATTCTAGACCTGCGGCGCGCTGAGCGTCAACGAACCCACCAGCAAGCACGACTCACGGTACCGTTTGCGCGTTACGCGCGAAGTACGCCCGGGTCGCGTTCGACCGCGTCCGAGAGAAACCACTCGGTGTAGCGTGGCTCAACACCGTGGCATGCGCGTGTCGCGAGCGCCGCGATGTCGGCGTAGTCCGGGTCCTGCGACGCCGCGAGAAACTCCCCGGCCAGGATCGCGAGACGCAGCAGGTGGCGCAGAATCAGACCCTCATTCTTGGCAAGGTCGCGGGCGCGGATGAAACCGTAGAAGTCGCCGTTGTGTTCGGCCAGGGCCCCCGCGACCCACTTGGGTTCCACCGGCAGGGCCTCGGGCGTTACAAGTCGTGCGTCGAACAGGGCCTTGAGCATGTCCGGAAACTGCAACGGTCGCTGTTCGGTGTCGCGCCAGTAATCCTCACCGTCGTCCTCGTCCGCGACGGCGACCACCCCGTCCGGCGCGGACACGACGATGCCCCGCTGGATGAGTTCCGGCTCGAGCACGTGGGTCTGTAGGGGTCCGGGCGGCAGATCAAACGGCAAATGCAACTTGCGGCGGATCGCCGGCGACAGCGGCAGGAGCGACTCGAGCGCCTGCATCTTCTCTTCCGCGCTCCCTCGTGCGAGCAGGTCGCGCAGGAACGCGCCGTAGAGCGGATCGACGCTACGGTAATGCGTGAGCTTCTCGATCGTGTCGTGGAGTGTCACATGGTCACGGTCTTCGTCCCGCGACAGGTACCCGAAGCGTTCGAGGTTCGCGACCATGTGGTCGAGCTGTTTCTGAAAGCCCTCGATCCGGTCCGACGTGGTGAATCGCTTCGACAGAAACGACCGGACGCCGCTCAACGATTCGAGCCGCCCGAACAGGTACACGAGCACCTGATACGGAATCATCGACCGGCTCGCGAGCTTCGCCGGGCCGGACTTGATGAGCGTGTGGAACTGGCCCTCGGTCCAGTACTGGGCCGTGCTGCGGCGCTTCGGACGCTTGCGCTCCAGCGCCTTACGCGCGCGCATGATCCCCGGGTCTTTCGACTTCGGATCGATCTGGGCGTATTTCAAGTGCCATTTGTGAATCTTGACGTCGTCCTCCGGCGCGACGGCGTAGACGTAGCCCTTCGCGTCGAACTGGGGCCTGCCCGCCCGGCCGAACATCTGATGCGCCGCAGACGCCGGGACGAGCTTCTTCTCCTTCGGCTTGCCCTTGAGCAGCGTGCTGAGCACCACCGACCGGGCCGGAAGGTTGATACCCGCCGCCAGCGTCTCCGTGCACACGACGAACGGGATGAGCTTCTGAAGGAACAGCCGCTCGACGGCGTGTTTGTGTTTCGGCAGCACGCCGGCGTGGTGCACCCCGACGCCGCGGATCAACATTTGCCGGAGTTTCGGGCCGATGCCCGCCGCGAAGTCGTCCGGACGCACCTGCCGTTCGATCTCGCTTCGCGCGGCCGCGTCGATGAGTGTCACACCCTTGAGCCGCTCCGCGACCGACCAGCATTCGTCGCGGTTGAAGCAGAACACCAACGCCGGCGTCCGGCTCTCCGCGTCCTGGTCGCTGATCATGTCCGGCAAGTGTTCGGTCAGGAGCTTGTCGCCGACCCAAATAAACTCCAACGGCACGCGACGCTCGTCGCTTTTCACAAGGCGAAGCCGCCGACCGTGCTGCTCGTGCAGCCACGTCAGGAACGCCGCGGGGTTCCCGACCGTCGCCGAGAGCAGCATGAGCCGCACCGCGCGCGGCAAGAACGCCAGCGACAGCTCCCATACGATGCCGCGCTCGTAGTCGTTGAAACTGTGGAACTCATCCATGACGACCGCCGCCGTGTCGCCGAGGTGCTCGCGGCCGGCGAGCAGATGGTTCAGGAGGATCTCGGCCACCACGACACGAACGAGCGCGTCGGGGTTTTCCTTCCGGTTCCCCGTGATGAGGCCGACATCGTCGCGGGAAAAGCCCCACGTCTCGGCGCGGTCCTGCATATCGCGAAACTTCTGGTCCGTCAGCGCGATGAGCGGCGTCGTGTAGTAGATGCGTCGGCGGCTGTGCAGCGCCTCGAACACCGCCGCCTCGGCGATGAGCGTCTTGCCCATCCCCGTAGGGGCCGTCACGAGCACGCCCGCCTCCGCCTCGAACCACGCCAGCAGCGCCTCCTCCTGAAACGGATACAGGTCGAACGGGCACGCGTCGAGAAACCGGCTGCAGATGTCGTCGCGATCCATGCGCGACACGATAGCGGAAACCCCCGCCGAAATCGCGGCCCCCGGCCCGCCGCCCCACCGCACACCCGCACGCACGCGGCCGCTGTGCCCCTCGGCCTGAGCGCGTGCTCCACAAGCGTCGCTCCGTACCGCGCCCGTAAGGAAGCGGCCCAATCCGTACCGCGCCCGCCAGCGAGTGGCCGACAGCCCAACGCGTACGAACACCCGTGAACATGCACAAGCGCAGCGTCATACGTCATGGTGGCGATTCATGACATGCGTCTTCCGAGCCACGACCGACAGCAAGCGCGTGTGCCGCGTCGCGCTCGGATTCCGCCTGTGCCGTCACCCGCAAGTCCACGGTTGACGATGCACGTGTGGACCGTCAACCTTCACGCGGTGGGTTGCGACCGAGACCTTCCGGACGGCGAACCGGCCCGCGCCCTGCCCCGCCGATACATACAACGGAGGCTCGGCGGGGGCCTTGCTCGCCCGCCTGAACCCACAGCGCCGGACTGGATGAGACATAAGGAGCCGCGGCCATGCGAACGACTACGCGAGCCTACATCTTGACCGTATCCGCCGCATCCGTCCTCGGCGGCGCGGCATGGGTGGCACTTGCCGACCGCACCGCCGCGACGACCACGCCGTTTTCCGCGTGGAACGGGCGGTGGCACGGCAGTTTCGTCGCGTACGACATCACCGGTCACCGGCGGTATCGCCTGGACGTCACCCAGGTCTACCGACCCGCCGGCGCAGACCAGCAGAGCGCCGTGTTCACCAACCGCGCCGCCGACGGGTCGGTGGAAACGGTCCACGCCGTCAACCTCGTCCGGGACGGCAAGCTCATCTGCCGTGTACGCAACATCGGCGCCGACGGGAAACCCACCGGTGACATCGTCGAACACCGCGGAACGCGGATCGGCCCCGGACACATCATCTGGCACCGCCGGATCGGCACACGCGGCCTCGAGACGTTCAACGAACGCGTCGACGGCGACGTCTATCGCATCAGCGGCGTCGGCATCTACGGCGACAACCCCCTCGACGCGCACATCTTCGAGGGCACCTACACCCGCGTCACGCGGTAGCCATCACACGTCAACACCCCCGCCGCAGGCGCACGCCGCCGGGGGTGCGG
>JBHHVO010000105.1:0-10181 GCA_046754365.1 Phycisphaerae bacterium
GATCAATGACCTGGATCTCTCGGACGGCCAGCTCGACGGCAAGGTCCGCAAGACGCCGGTGTCGTGTCCATCCTGCAAGCGCACGATCTCCTCGAGGCTTCCGAAGTGCATGTACTGCGGCCAGCCGATCATGCACGACCCGTTCGCGTAGCGGTGTTTCAGCCGCGGGGTCACGGTCCCGTCCGCGGCACGGAGCGTCCGCCCCCCGTGGCGGACGTCGGCGGGCGAAACGCCATGGAAGTTCCACGGGGCGCCACGTGCGTGCGCGCGCGACACGTTAAGCGCTTACGTAGATGTTTGGGACGCGAATCCGGCCTGCGACTCGCGTCCCGGCGGCTAAAGCCATAGGGTATCCAGCGCGGCGCCGATCACCCATCGATTCAGGCGTGACGCCACACGAGGCGTTCCCGATCTTTCACGGGTTCCGGAGCGCGTCAGCCTTGCGGGCCGCTTCCTCAGCCTCGCGTGTCCGTCCGAGCGCCCGGTACGCCGCTGCGAGGAAGCCGTACGGTTGCGGGTCGGTTGGTGCAAGGCGGATCGCCTCTCGGACCGGGGCCTCGAACTCGTCGAGCCGGTGCGCGCGAAAGAGGTTCACGCCGAGGTTGTAGTGCGCGTCGGCGAACGACGGGTCGGCGTTGATGCTGGCCTTGAAGTGTCGGATCGCGCGGGCAACGTCCCCCACCTGCTGGTAGATGAGCCCGAGGTTCCAATGGGCGCCGGCGGCGGTGTCCGTGTGCTCAGCGGCGCGCTGCAGATGCGGCATCGCGTCGTCGAAGCGCCCGTGCGTCGCGAGTGCTGCGCCGACGGCGAGCCGTACCGGCGCCGCGTCCACGGCGATGTCGAGCGCACGCTGGAGCTCCGCCTTCGCCCGCTCGGTTCGGCCGAGGTCGAGCAGGAGGCGGCCGAGCGTGAGCGGCCATTCCGGGTTGTGCGGTGCGGCGTCCTCGGCGTCGGCGTATTGCTCGACCGTCTCGTCCCATCGTCCCGCGGCGATCAAGAGCCGGCACAGCGCGTGCCGCGCGTTCGCATACGCGGGGTCAACGTCAAGGGCGCGTCGGTATGCGGCCTCGGCGTCATCCCGGCGGTCCAGGCGCTCGAGCAGGCTGCCGAGACCGTAGTGGGTGTCCGGTGTATCCGGGTAGCGCCGTGTCATGCGGCGGACAACGGTCTCCGCCGCGGCCACGTCGTCTCGCGCCAGGTACAGGTTCGCCAGGTCCTGCCATACCTGATACTTCGCGTCCAGCCCCCAGGCGTCCGCTGCGCGCAGGTACGCGATGCCGCGGTCGATGAGCGCCCGCCGGCGCGCGGACGCTTGCGACCAGACATCGTTGTCCGCGCCCCAGACCTCGTCTCCGATCCCGACGGCCAGGCGCATGCGATGGCCCCGCCAGCCGGCATACTGCACCGCGCCGCTATGTGCCGTCAGGCCGAGCACCGCGACCGCCACGACACCGAACGCGACACCTGCCCGCGTGACGCGCCCGCCACGCTTGAACTGCAGGTTCTGGAATCGGACGTTCGCGGCGCGGATCAGCCGCACGAGCTTGATGAACACATACGCCGTGATCGCGGCCATCCCCATCGACATGAGCAGCGGCACGGCGTCGTAGAGTCCGCGATACGCGAGCAGCGACGCGACACCGACCACGATCATCGCACACTCCTCCCACAACGCGTAGTCGTACGGCAGGGGGCGCCGCGGCGCGGTCGGCTTGCGCCCGATCGCCGGTCGCGCGAAGCCGAAGTGCAACGCATCGTTCGGGCAGACGCTAACGCAATCCATGCATTTCATGCACCCCGGGTCGACCACCATGCCGTAAAGCGCCACCTCCTCGTGAACGCGGACATTCGATGAGCACGCCGCCGTGCAATGACCGCAATGCCGACATGCGTCCGTGACGAGAATGCGCCCGACGGCCAACCGATCCACCGGTGCGAAGAACCCGCCGTACGGGCACCCGTACGTGCAGAAACCCTTTCCCCCGAGCACGTACACGATCAAAAACCCGCAGACGATCACCGTAAGCACCGCCACGATCGGCCCGGGGAACGTCGCCCAAAAGTCCGCCTTCACGACATGGTTCGTCACCGTCGGGAATGGTGCGGCCACCCACAGCCGGTACACCGTCGGCCAGACGAACATGTACATCGCCAGGGCGAGCGGGGCGTAGTACAAAAACCGCGAGCGGAACGGCTTCGGCTTGATGCCGATCTTCTTGAGCAGCCATGCGCACAGGTCCTGATACGCGACGACGTGGCAGCCCCATCCGCAGAAAAACCGCCCGAACGCAAACGTGGCCAGCAAGGCGCCGGCAAAGAGCAGGAACCCCGCGTTGAGGTGCCCGTCGTTGAGCGTATACATCGCCTCGGACGGCTCGAGCGGAGACAGCGTCCGACCGGCCGCGAGCCAGTGCGCCACGTGTGCGATCATGATCACGTGCACGGCGATCAACGTGGCTGCGCGTCGCCGGCTCATCCGCGATGCCCGGACACCGCCCCCGTGGCCCGGCAACACCGGCAAGGCCACACCGTCGTGCGGCTGTCCGGACGCTTGATTGTCGCATGTGGAGGCCATGGAAGCTCCCGCGCCGGCCGCCGGTGTCCCCCGACTCGTGCTCAACCGCCGGGGCAGGGGCTCGTAGCGCCCGCCGGCATCATCCTGCCCGATCCGGCCCACGTTGCGGGCATCGCGGTTTCGGGCGGGGCGCCTGACCCGTCGCTTCGGGCGCCCGACCGCTCGGCGGCGCAGGTATGGCATCTGCGTCGGTGGGGCGGGTGTCACCGGCTATCGTGGCCGACCCGACTCGCGGCCGGCGACGTACTGGATTATAGTGGATAAGGTGATGAACGACGCAAGCGTCGCCGCGCAAGTCGCCCGGCGGCTGGAAGACCACCTGCTGAACTACCCGCAGCTCGCCGAGCGGATTCATCGGCAGTTGCTCATTGCGCTCCACACGCGCGGCATCGTCACGATCGACAGCATCCAGGACCAGGCCCAACGCGACGCCGGGAGCGACCCACCATCCGTCAACGACGATCCGAATCAGGCCGAGCGCGATCGCTGGGATGACAACGCCCGCGATTCGGCCGAGCGCATCGTCAAGGCGTATGTCACCACCCACTTCACCGTTGACGACGTCGACGACCTCGTCAACCTGACCGTGAAACGCGAGGGGGTGCACAGCCTGGAAGACGTGGCGAACCTGCCCAACGTCTCGCACCGGCAGCTCGCGGACGAGGTCCACCGGTTCTGCGAGCTGCCGCTCGGCGAGACGCAGCTCGCGCCCGCCGAGGTCGTCGGTACGCGCGTGGCGCTCACGCGCCACTTTATCAGCGACCATCTCGAGTTCCTCGGTCTCGCGAAGGGCCACCTCCGGATTCGTGACTTTGACGATATCACACGCCGCATGGTCGGCCGTGACGACGGCATCGGTCGGATCGGCGGCAAGGCGGGCGGTATGATCCTCGCGTATCGCATCCTCGCCGACGCCGAGCGGGACACGGAGCCGTTCCTCCCGATCGCGATGCCCGAGTCCTACTTCCTGCGGAGTGATGTCGTCGAGGACTTCCTTCAGCTCAATCGCCTCGACGAATACAAGAGCCAGAAGTACAAACCCATCGACCAGGTCACCCGCGAGTACTCGCTCATCAAAGGCGTCTTCCGGAACGGCGACTTCCCGATCGAGATCAAGCACAAGCTCTGGGCGATTCTCGCGGAGATCGGGACCCACCCGCTCATCGTACGTTCGAGCAGCCTCCTCGAGGACCGCATCGGCACGGCGTTTTGCGGCAAGTACGCCAGTGTCTTTCTCGCCAATCAAGGCAGTCCCGAACACCGGTTCCGCGCGCTCCTCGGCGCCATCGCCGAGGTCTATGCGAGCATCATGGCGCCGGATGCCATCCTCTACCGCCAGGAGCACAATCTCATCGACTACGTCGAGGAGATGGCCGTCCTCATCCAGAAGGTCGTCGGGACGCGGATCGGACCGTATTTCCTGCCGGTTCTGGCGGGCGTGGGATTCTCCCGCAACGACTACCGCTGGGCGCCGCGCATCACGCGCGAGGGCGGGCTCGGACGTCTCGTTATGGGCCTTGGCACGCGCGCCGTCGACCGAAGCGGACCGGATTACCCACGCATGGTGGCGCTGGCGGCACCGACACTCAGGCCCGAGTCAACCGCCAGGGAGATCCGACGCTGCGCCCAGGACAAACTCGACGTCATCGATCTCGAGCACAACTGCTTCGCGTCGGTCCGCCGTGGGGCGGTGCTCGCCGCGTGCGACGACATCCCGATGCTCGATCGCATCGTGTCCATCTATCGCGACGATGAGCTCTTCGCGCCGACCGGCGCGTGCGTCGACGCCGATCCGTCGACGTTGTGCATCACGTTCGAAAAGCTCCTCACCTCCACGCCGTTTCCCGAGCGTTTGCGGTCCATTCTCTCGCGGCTCGAGGATGCGTATGGTGTACCGATGGACATCGAGTTCGCCAGCGACGGACAGAAACTCTATATCCTCCAGTGCCGCACCCAGAGCCAGGCCGACGAGTGCGAACCCGTCGACATCCCGCGCGTACCGGACGAAGCCGTGATTTTCGATGCCGTACGCTACGTCCGGACCGGGCTCATCGAGAACATCGAGTACGTACTCTACGTCGACCCCGACACCTACGACGCCGTACCGACCCGCCAGCGCCGCATTGGCATCGCCCGCGCCATCGGACGGCTCAACCACGCCCTCGATCGGCGATCCTTCATCCTCGTGGGACCGGGGCGATGGGGCAGCAACGACATCAGGGTCGGCGTACCCGTACGCTACGCGGACATCAACCGGAGCTGCATGCTCATCGAGGTCGCACGCCGGCGCGGCGGCTTCTTGCCCGAGGTGTCGTTCGGAACGCATTTTTTCCAGGACCTTGTCGAGGCTGGGATCCACTACCTCCCGCTCTACCCCGATACCGACGGCACGCGATTCAATCAGGACTTTCTGTGTCGTACCCCCAACGCACTCGCCGACATCGTCCCCGCCGACGCCGACTTCGCCACCGACATACGCGTGATCCACGTCCCCGCAGTCGCGCAGGGACGCACGCTTACCGTCGCCATGGACGCCACCGCGGACCGCGCGATTGCGTACCTGCAATAGCCGTAGACCAGCCGCCCCGACACTGTAACGCCGGCGCGACGACGCACACACATGCGCAACCTGCGCCGCACCGCCATGCTTTGTACTAGTGCGAACCCGCCCGGGGTCCGTGACAGGTTGGGCGGCGGGTTTCGTGCGGCTCAGACCGCAGTTTCGAGCGAGCCATGCGGTGTGGGCCGTCCGAACCCCGCGTCACGGCTCGTGACGGGGGGCAGGGACCATGCGCGTACCGAGCCAATCCACGATCCTGCACGCTTGGACGGCGGTTCGGTCCGCCGATTCTGTCACGGACACACCCGCCCGCGGCGCTCATCCGGCCGACGCTCGACGATCTTGCGCCAGCCCTGCGCGCGCAAGAACCCGCCGGTCACGAGACCGGTGGGTCCGTATCCGCCCACGCGCGACGCAATGCTCGGATGTCACGCCCGCGATGTGGAGTCGGCGGCTTCCCAACCCGTCGTTGTGTGCACGGCGTTGTGCTCGCCGGAGGCTACCGCGCGGTCACACATCGTTTGTGGCCTCCGGGTCCGATCCGAACCGCGCCCGATAAGGAAGTGGCCGGTAACCGAACGCAACCGACCAGGCGTGAAGCTGCTATTCGTTCCCGTTTTCGTCGATCATCCGCCGGAGCTGCTCGTTCTCGCGACGCGTCGCCTCGAGGTCAAACAGCATGTACTTGATCGCAACCCGGACGAAATCGAGGCTCTCCTGGAGGCTCGAGATCGTCTGCTTGAGCTTCTTGTGCCGCTGGCGCGTCTCGTCCGCGAGTACCTCGAGTCGACCTCGCTCCGACGCGGGCAGCGTGCCAATCTCCGCAACGAGTTCGGCCAGTTTTCGCTGGAATGTGGCTTCGTCCATGTTCCGCTCCGTCCCCATAAGCAGTGCTTCCACCGTCCGGCCCGCGGCGCAGGTCGGGCTTGCGGCAGGCCGCTGACGCAGACCCGCCTCGTCGAAACATGGAGCATCCGGCGTACCATGTGGCGCGACCCGGAGCCTGGCGCATCGTGCCACCGTAATGGCTTATATTTCAATAGTTTATAACACGCGGCGCCGCCGGGAGACCCCGGGGCTAGTTTCCGGCTTGTAGCGGCGCGGTGCCCCAGCGCAACGCCGGTCCCTGAGCGGGCGTCGGCCGGCCGATAATGGGGGTCCGGTGGCGCCGGTCGAACGCTCCACGCGTTCCCCGAACCGGGCGTGCGGCTTCACTGCGACCGCCGTCGGCGCCGCCCGCGAACCGATCGCACGCAGATGAGCCCGGCGATCGACCCGACCCACACGAGCATCCCCGCTGCGCCACATGCGCCGGCCGCACCGAACGGACTGACACGCGCGGCGCTGTCACCCGGGTCGCCGGCGGAAATCACGACGGTTTTTTCCACCGTGCATTCCGTGCCGTTGTCGTTCGGGAACACCGCGTGGACGGCGATCGTGGTATCGACCGCCACCCATCCCGCGCGCAGAAGCCCGTCGTCCGATATCGTCGCGGGTGGGTCGCCGGTGGTTGACCCGTCCTCGGCGGCCACACGCCAGATCACGCCGTCCGGCCGCGTCCGCGCGGTCGGCTCGCCCTGGAACAGCACGCTCGCCGTGTAGCTACGCTCCGTGTTCGACGCCACCGTGTCGGGACCGCCAATCGTCAGACTCTCGCACCATGGTGACCGGGTTCGGGCATCGAACACCGCGACCTCGAGCGG
Source organism: Phycisphaerae bacterium (assembly GCA_046754365.1). Lineage (GTDB taxonomy): Bacteria > Planctomycetota > Phycisphaerae > UBA1845 > UBA1845 > JBHHVO01. The sequence goes on from JBHHVO010000105.1 coordinate 6,839, forward strand.
ATTCGCCGTGAGGACAAGGCCGCCGAAATCAACCGATGCGGAGAGTACGGTCGTCGCCTCGCCCACCTCGCCCGCGACGTCGAACGGCAGCAGCTCGCCATCCGCCGTCACGAGCGCGACCGACGGATCGCTCAGCTCCCACTGCACGTCCGCATCGGGGGTCCGAACCGAGCTATCACTGTAGACCACGCGCGCCGAATACCGGAACACCTGGGGCATATCGTCCGATGTCCGATCCGGGATGCGCGAGCTCCCTGCAATGTCGACGCTCTCCGGGAATACGTAGACGACCTGCGCTTCCACGTCGACCGCCGTCGTGATCGCGATCGACATCCCGTCGTCCATCCGGGGCTCCCCGTCGATGAGCCAACGGGAGAAGATGCTGCCGCCGGACACAGCCGGCGCGTCCAGCACGATCGTCGACGGCTCGGCGTATGCCCGGGTGAAGCCCATCGTGCCGATGCTGGCGCCACCGGCCGCGTCGATGTCAGGCGGCGACACGCCGATCTCCACGGAGGATATGTTAGACGCCAACGACACGGTAAAGAGCGTCGGCACGCGGCACCCCTCGGCGTCCACCTGCTGTTGCGGCAACGAGTCGGGACACAGGTCGAGCGCATACGGCACGCCGTCGCCATCGACGTCCTGCTGAGATGCCGAACACCCCGACGCGTCGGGTGTCTCCCCGACCGGCGTGCCAGGGCAGAGGTCCTCGCCATCGACAAAGCCGTCAAGGTCCGCGTCCTGCGCCGCGAGCCCGGGTACCATCGTCTCTTCCGCCATGTGCAAGAACGCCGGCAGATTCTCAAGGGCCGTCGGCACGATCTGGTCCGCCGGTAGCTCGAAGAAGAACGGCCCGCCGGCGGGCCTGAGCTCTACGATGATGGCCGGCAGCCCCATCGCACTGTCCACCCAGTCCGTGAACACGCCGCTCGCGATATACAGCAGCAGCGACGTCTGCCCGAACTCGTAGTCGAACGCCGTGTTGGTATGGGCCGCATTGATCAGGTTCGTCATGCCGCCGGCGAGCTGGTGGAGAAACGCCGCGTTGTCGGCGGGCTCCGTCGTGTAGCCGTTCGGGTACATCACGAGCTGGCTGAAGTTGTGGTAGCTCAGTCCGGACGCAAACGTCCGCCCGAACCCGCCCTCGAACAGATCGCGGATCGCCTGCGTTTCCGGTTCCGAGAACGCCTGCGGGCCGTGATACACCTGGCTGAATGTCATGTCGCTCGCGCCGCTGCCGCCGAAGCCGACCGAGTAGTTCCGGTTCGGGTCGACCCCGAACGTCCCGTCGCCGTTGTCGCGCCGGTTCTTCCGCCACAGCCGGTCAGGCCCCCAACTGTATTCGAAGCCGTCCGGGTTCAGAATCGGGATGATCCAGATCTCGGTGTTCCGGATGAGTCGTGTGACGGCGTCGTCCTTGAGGTAGTTCTCGACGAGGTAGTTCGCGAAAAAGAGCGGCACCTCGACACTGATCCACTCGCGCGCGTGGTGACACCCCGTCACCACCATGCCCGGCTCTGTCGGATCGATCGTCTGTGCGTCATCGCTGATCCGCAGCGCCATGATGCCACGGCCCTCGACCGACGTACCGATGCGCTCGACGGCCGCGATGTCCGGATGATCGATGACGATACCCGCCATCGTCTCAAACACCGCGCTCGGGCTATGGTACGCCGCGAACGAGACGTCGCGCGTCTGCGTGCGGGCCAGGTGCAGTGCCTCGATGGTCGCGTATACGTCCTCGTCGACCACCGTGTACGCCACGCCCTGCGCGTCGAGCGCCGCCAGCATCGGCGCCGAAACGCGCCACTGGATCACGCCGCCGGTGAGCGCGAAGTCGTCCGCGCCCATGTCCCACATGGCCTGCAGCGAGATGTCGTCGGCGTCGAGCGTGATGAGCGTCGCCATCCGCGCACCGCTCGGGTCGTCCGCCGCAGCACGACCGGCCCCACACGCAGCCGCGAACACCGCGAACAACCACCCGGGCGAAACATGACGTGCACCGCACGGACGACGACCACCACATCGGGGAGATTGATGACCGAACATGACAAGCTCCTGACGCAACGAATTGATGGGCGGGGCGCGGGAAGAGGACGCCTCACGACGCGCCTGTCACCGCCGATCGACCTGACCTGACTATACCACGTTTTGGACGCGTAAGGAAGGACGACTTCGCGCCGTCCCTGACCCGGCCACATGACACGGCGCGGTCGCGGCGTAGGGAACAACGCCAGACCTTCGGCCCGCACGCTCGACGTGGCAACCCGCATGGCATCTCTCCGGACGCCGACCGCAAGGACGGGAACGTGTCGAAGTACGCACGGGACGCGCCGATACACGCTCACGCCCGCGCCCTGACCACCGCGGATCGTCGCTCGCCGGGGCCCGGATCGCGATCCCGCCCCACGACCCGCGCACCAGAACCGCGGTGATACCTTGTGCCACCGACAACGCAACCGTCACGCTTGACGCTCGTGCACAAGCATCTAACGTGGCCTGCGTGCACCGCGTTCACTTGCTCATCGTCGCGAAGTACCCGACGCCGGGCTGCGTCAATACCCGCATGGTGCCGCCGCTTTCGCCGGCGCAAGCCGCCGCGCTGCATCGCGTGTCGCTCCGCGCCGTGGTCGAGTTGGCGCAAACGGTCGATGCGGCCGTGACGATCGTCGGCACACCCGACGACCGCATCGACGACTTCCGCGCGACGTTCGGAACCGGCGCTGTCGACTGCACCCCTCAGGGCGACGGTGACCTCGGGCAACGCCTCACGCACGCGATCGACAACGCGGTAGCCGGCGCCGATGTCGTTCTCGCGCTCGGCGCCGACAGCCCGACGCTGCCGCCGCCGCTGCTGCGCCGGGCGATCGACCGCCTCGCCCACCACGACGCCGTTCTCGGCCCGTGCCGCGACGGCGGCTACTACGTCATCGGCATGCGGCACGCGATCCCGGCGCTCTTCGACCGCATCGACTGGGGCGGCGACAACGTCACCAAGCAGACCATGGAACGCGCGGCCACCGCCTGCGTCGACCTGGTCGTGCTCGATGCGTGGTACGACCTGGACCGCTTCGCGGATCTGACGCGCGCCGCAGCGGATTTGGCCGACGTCGATCCGAACACACGACCGCACGCCGTCGCGCTGCGCCGCTACATCCGCACGCTGATCGAGGAGTATCGCGAATGGGAACCCGCGACGACGGAATGAAAACCCCGGACCACGGTATGACGAACCCCGACCACGGGATGAAAGCCACGGACCGAGCCACGCTGGATGTGTTTCTCGACTCGGTCGCAGCCCGGACGCCGACACCGGGCGGTGGTGGTGTCGCCGCCGCCG
>JBHHVO010000106.1:0-10172 GCA_046754365.1 Phycisphaerae bacterium
AACGCTCGATCCGTCATCGATGTCGCAGCCGTCCGCGGTCCCATTGCCGTTGCAATCCGGCTCACACTCGTCCGGTACGGCGTCATTGTTGCAGTCGCTGCTGCCGCCGCCGGACGTATCACACACATCCGGGATGCCGTTCTCATTGCAGTCCGGGTCGCAGTTTGTAATACAGAAGAACGGACCGCCGGGCGTCTCCGCGGGAATCTCACATTCGTCCGGTGTTCCGTTGTCGTTACAGTCTTCGCTCCCGCCGGACGCGATGTCCTCGTCGTCGTCCACGTCGTTCATGTTGCAGTCGTTCGTGACGAACTCGTCCATACCCATGTCGACGCGGTCGTTGACCACGCGCGGATCGCCGTCGATGTCGGTCTCGCCCGGCAGCGGGTCAAACGCCGGATCCCCCGAGTCGATGCACGGTGAACCCGTCGACACGTGCACGTCCGGTGGATCGGACCCTGGATCCGCGAACAACGGGTCAGTACCGATGTTGCCGATGCCGCCCAACGCGTCGAGCCCCTCAACGCATGAGTAGTTCACCGACGCCGCGCCGGCTACCTGCGCCGATTCCACGCTCCCGCCGCCGGCGGTATTTCCCCACAAGATCGAGTCGGACACGAGCGCCGTCCCGGTGAGTACGTTGATGCCGCCGCCCGCGGTAGTTGCCATGTTCTGAGAGAACGTCGACGTCGCCACCGACACGACACCGGTTCCCTGTACTGAGATGCCGCCGCCGTGCGTCGCCATGTTACCGAGAAACACGCAACTACGGAACGTCGCATTCCCGTCGAACGCCGACACTGCGCCCCCGACCGTCTCGGCGGTATTGCCGATGAACACACATTGCGAGAAGACGCCGTTGGAGTTTGCCGTGTTGTAGACCGCGCCGCCGTTGAGGCTCGCCGCGCGGTTGCCGGTAAACCGAGATCGCACGAAGCTCGGGTTCCCGCCGAGGTTGTACACGGCGCCCGACGACACGCCCGAGTTGCCGGCGAACACGCAGTCGCGGATCGTCGGGCTGCCGCTGCCGTTGAGCAGGAGCCCGCCGCCGTTTCCGTCCGGGGCGGCGCCGCCATCCGCGTTGCCCGCCGATACGACAAACCCGTCCAACACCGCGGTCGGCCCGACGCCCGTGCCTCGGACCACGTGCAGGCTGTTGTCACCGGTATTCGTGAAATCCGGGCCGTCATCCCCGAGTAGATCACCCGAGAGCGTCGTGACAAACAACACCGGGTCGCGCGCGTCCGGGTCCGCGCCGCCCAGGCCGGCGAAACCGCCAAGGAGCGATACGCCGGAGACGAGGTTGAAGCTCAACGAGCGATTCCCACTCGCGCCGTCCGGCCGGTACACGCCCGCGGCGACCCGGATCTCGGCACCCGGCTCCGCGACGCCGAGCGCTGTCTGGAGATCGAGAAACGCGGTTTCCCATGATTGGCCGTCACCGCCCGGCGCGGCGTCATCGTCGACGTGCCACACGATCTGCCCCCACGCCGGTCGGCCCGGTGAACAGAGAACGGCCACGATCCCGAGTATGAGTCCCAATCCTCGCCGGTTCATCGTGTCTCTCCAGTGGGTTTTGTAGGATGCCGCCCAGATCCGCAGACCCCCAGCCGCGCTAGAGCGCACCCCTGTGGAACGGGACGGCGAGGCTCCCGCGGCGCCGCCCGCGCGCACCGATCCGGCCCCGCCGTCCAACGCACATGGTTCCAACACCAGCGCCAAGGATCGACGCACGGCACGTGATTCATTCACTTTTTCCCCAATACGCCGCCGCCGCGCGCGCGCCGGGGACCGACCGCACCGACCGGACCTCGGGCCCGGCGCAACCGACACCCGCAGCGCCGCATCCGCCCACCGTCACACGCGGAAGTTGAGCCGGCGCCGCACCGCAGGTATCCTCGGCGCTGCTGAGACGTGGGCCGGCCGACGCGCGGACGGATTGCGACCCACGCGTATCGGCACCCTCGCTCCGCGGCCTCGGCCGGAAAGAGGTGTGGTCGGTGCCGGTTGGGACCGACCGCGGCGGTGCCTGGTGCGCCGGGTCCGCCGGGCCCGTTTGAAAGCCCATGTGCATGAACGCCGTCGAGATTGAACACATCACCAAGACGTTCGGTACGCATGTCGCCGTGGACGATCTCTCGCTGGCGGTACCCCAGGGCAGCATCTACGGCTTCATCGGGCCGAACGGCTCCGGCAAGACCACGACGCTCCGGATGATCATTCGGATCTACCATCCGGACGGGGACCGCGGGCGGATCTGCGTCCTCGGCGAAGCGACGCACGGTGCCGCGACGGACCGTATCGGGTACCTCCCCGAGGAGCGTGGGCTCTATAAGAAGATGAAGGTCCGCGACGTGCTCCGGTTCTTCGCTGAACTCAAGGGGCGACGCGACCACCAACACGCCGTGAACACCTGGCTCGACCGTCTGGACCTCGGCGACTGGGCGGACAAGAAGGTGGAAGCGCTCTCGAAGGGCATGGCCCAGAAGGTGCAGTTCATCGCCGCGGTCATCGCACAACCCGAGCTCGTGATCCTTGACGAACCGTTCACCGGCCTCGACCCGGTCAACACCGAGGTGATCCGCCAGGCGGTGCTTGACCTCCGCGACGCCGGCGCGACGGTCCTTTTCTCGACGCACGACATGGCGGTCGCGGAGAACATGTGCGACTTCGTGTTCATGATCTTCAACGGACGCAAGGTCCTCGACGGCACGCTCGAATCCATCCAGGCGACGTACGGGACCGATACCATACGGGTCCGGATGGGCGGCGACGCCTGCGACGTTTCCGCCATCCCCGGCGTCGGGCACGTGACCGACTTCGGGCGGCTCCAGGAACTACGCATAAACGAGGGCACCGACCCACAACACATCCTCGCCGCACTCATGCAGCGCGGCCCGGTGACACACTTCGAACTCGCGCGACCATCGCTCCAGGACATCTTCGTCCGGATCGCCGCGCCGGACGGCGCCGACACAGACCGGCACGACGCCGTGCGGCGGGCGACGGATCGGCACGGCATGATCGACACCGGCGCCGGGGGGGACGACCTGGGCGAACGCGGCACAGCCGAACACGCCCTGCGCGACGCGGCGCCGGGCGCTGCGCTCGACCGACGAGGCCATCCCGATGCGTAAGCTCATCGTCGTAGCGTTTCGAGAATACCTCGCCGCGGTTCGGAGCCGCGCGTTCATCATCAGCCTCGTTTTGATGCCGATCATGATGGGCGGCGCCCTCGCGATCCAAATGTTGCTCAAGGACAAGGTCGACGTCACGGACAAGCGCATCGCCGTCGTTGACCGTGTGGGTTTCATCTACGACGCGCTTGCCGACGCGGCCACACGCCGCAACCGCGACGACATCTTCCGCGGCGAGGGGCCGACGCGGACCCAGGTCGAGCCACGGTTTCTCCTGGAGCGCGTCGACACCGCGCCCGAAGACGGCGATGCCGGCGACAGTGACGCCCACCGTGACGACAGCATCCTGTTCGATCTCTCCGAGCGCGTGCGGAGCCGGGACCTGTTCGCGTTTCTCGTGATCGACGCCGAGCCGGACGCCACGGGATCCGACGATGACATCGCGGGCGTGCCGCCGCTTCGCATCGTGTACCATTCCAACAGCCCGACGTACCGGGACGCCCCGCGCTTCCTCACCGATGCCATCTACACGCACGTCCAAGCCCTGCGCTTCAAAGAACTCAACCTCGATCCCGCGCTCGTGGCGCGCGCCACGCAGCGGCTCGTGCTGGACCAACGCGGTCTGGTGACGCGCGATGAAGCCGGTCACATCCAGGCGGCCAAGCGCGCGAATCCCGCCGCGGGCATGCTGCTTCCGATGGGCCTGATGATGCTCATGTTCATGATGGTGATGCTCGGCGCGCAGCCGCTCATCCACAGCGTTCTGGAGGAAAAGATGCAACGCATCGCGGAGGTGCTGCTCGCGTCGATTCCGCCGTTCCCACTCATGATGGGCAAGCTCTTGGGGATGGTGGCCGTGTCGCTCACGATGCTCACGCTCTACCTTGGCGGCGCGGCGTATGCGATCCATCGCGCGGGGTTCGGACATCTCTTCCCCGGCCACCTGATCGTCTGGTTCGTGATCTACCAGTCGCTTGCGATCCTCATGTTCGGTTCACTCTTCGCCGCGATCGGCGCGGCCGTCACCGACATGAAGGAGGCGCAGAGCCTGGTCACGCCCGTCATGCTCGTCGTGGTCGCGCCGTTGTTCGTCTGGTTCAACGTCGTCCGCGAGCCGAACGCCACGATGTCGGTCGCGATGTCGCTGTTCCCGCCGGCTACGCCGATGCTCATGATTATGAGACAGTGCACCCCCGCCGGCGTGCCCGTGTGGCAGCCGATCCTCGGCGTCGTGCTCGTCCTGATCACCACCGGTGCGTGCGTGTTCGCCGCCGGTAGAATCTTCCGCGTCGGGATCCTCATGCAAGGCAAGGGCGCGAAACTCGGCGACATGCTGCGATGGGTCATCAGCGGCTAACCCGATACGACTGATGGCCACCGTCTCCCTCGAACACGTCACGAAAACCTACCGCGCCCGGGGCGGCGACATCACCGCCGCGAACGACCTCAACCTCGACATCGAGGACGGAGCGTGCCTCGCGCTCGTCGGACCATCGGGTTGCGGCAAGACGACGACACTCCGGGTCATCGCCGGCCTCGAACGGGTGACGTGCGGGACCATTCACATCGGCGGCAAGCCCGTCAACGATGTGTTGCCCAAAGACCGGAACGTCGCGATGGTGTTCCAGAACTACGCGCTGTACCCGCACATGACGGTGTTCAACAACATGGCGTTCGGGCTCAGGATGCGCCGCGTTCGCCGCGCCGAGATCAAACGCAAAGTCACGGACATCGCCGACATGCTCGGGATCGGACACCTGCTCGACCGAAAACCGGCATCCCTATCCGGAGGCCAACAGCAACGCGTCGCGGTCGGACGCGCGGTCGTCCGGAACCCGAGCGTGTACCTGTTCGACGAACCGCTATCCAACCTCGACGCGCAGATGCGGCGGCACTTGCGCACCGAACTCAAACGCCTTCGCAGCGTGCTCGCCACCACCGCGGTCTACGTCACCCACGACCAGGAAGAGGCGATCGCGCTCGGCGACCGGATCGCGGTCATGCACCACGGCGCGATACGGCAATGCGACACGCCGGATGTCCTCTACCACCGACCCGCCGATCGCTTCGTGGCCGGGTTCATCGGCATGCCGCCGATGAACTTCCTCGACGGACGAATCCGCATCGACGATAACGTCGCGACCGTCGAAACCGATGCCTGCGCGATCCCCATCCCGGCCACGTCGCCCCACCGCTTCGCGCGCTACGAAGGACAACGCGTCGTGCTCGGGATCCGGCCCGATGCGGTCGCACTCCTGCCCGTCGCGGAGAACGCCCGAACCATCCCCGGGATGACTCACGCGCCGACCATTGGCGGCACCGTCGACGTCGTCGACGCCCACCCGCAGCACCACGATGTCCACATTCGCACGCGCCAGGGTGCCAGCGTTGTGGTGCGCACGCCGCCGGGTGACCCGATACCCAGCGGGTCAGCCGTCCGGATGGCGCTCGACGCAACGCGCGTGCATGTGTTTGAACCGGGTGCGACGGGCCGGCGCATCGGCACGTGACCCCACGACGCGACCGCGTGCGATGCCTCGCCGTACCGGTTCCGTTCAGGTCGCGGTGGCAACATCCGCCCTGGTGACGTGTCCGCGCGGAACCGGCGGAAACGCAGGGACCCCCGCCAGCACGTCGCGGATATGAGCGGCCCACCGAGCACCGGCGGCCGCGCGTGGCACGGGTGTTCGACGGGCTACGGTGAGGTCGCGGTGCGGGTCAGAGCGTGCTCGACGGCGTTGACCACGACGTCTGTCGACAGGTCGCTCATGCAGCGATGGTCGTGCCGGCACTGCGCGAGACGCCGGAGGTAGCACGGCGCGCACGGCAGGGGGACGCGAAGGACGTCACGCTCACGACGGTACGGCCCGGTCCGTTGCGGATTCGTGGGTCCGATGAGACACACGACCGCGCGCTCAAGCGCGACGGCGATGTGCATCGCCGCCGAGTCATGGCAGAGCACGACATCGGCTAGGCTCAGGACGGCCGCCATGTCACGCACGGACGTTCGACCGGCGAGATTGGCCGGCGCGGAGCGACATGCGCGGGCGATGCGGTCGCACAACTCTATCTCGGCCGGGCTTCCGAGGAGGATACAGCGTGCGGCGTTGGGGGCGAGCCGTGGCGCCTGCGTTCCGTGGAGGCGGTCGATGGTCTCGGCGAAGCGTTCCGGCCGCCAGACCTTGGTCTCCCAACGTGCGCCGGGCGCCACGGCGATGACGCGAGACCCTGGCGGCACGCCGACCCGGCGGAGCAGCGCCGCGGCCGCCGTCGTCTCTTCGGGGCGGAGCGTCAGGCGGAACTCGATCGGCACGTCGTCGAAGCCGAGCATGTCGGCGACGCGAAAGTTGCGGTCGACCGCGTGCATGTTTGCGTCGCCTGCGCGGATGCGATGTGTGTAGAACATCCAGGCGAACTCGCGGGCGCGGGCGAAACCGATGCGGACCGGAGCGCCGGTTGTCCACGTCAGAAAGCCGCTTCGGAACAGGCCCTGCAAGTCCACGACGAGGTCGTACCGGCGCGACCGGAGGTCGCGGAGCAATGACGCGAACGCGGATGCGACCCGTGGGTGTCGGGCCATGCGTGCGAAGCGTTGGCGGTCGAACGCGACGATGCCGTCGAGATCCGGGTGGCCGTGAATGAGCGGCGCGAACGCAGCGCCGACGAGCCAGTCGATTCGGGCGGCGGGGTAGCGCGACCGGAGCCCGTGCAACACCGGCAGGGCGTGGACCACGTCGCCGAGGGCACTCGGCTTGACGATGAGGATTCTGCGAAAACCCCGCCGCGCGAGCGGGCGCAGGCGTTCGGGACGTGCGCGATCGCCGCTCGGCCGGGGCGCCGTGCCGGGGGGATCACCCCCGCGCCCGTCGCCGGGGGCGGTCGTATCGCCGGTGCCGCGGGACGCGTGGTCCGCGTGGCGATCCGGCACGATCAACGTGGTTTGATCCATGTGACGGGATCATCCCATGGTGCGCTACACGCGGAACGGTACCCACCGGTCGTCGTCGGCGAGGACCTCATTGGGCCGGAACCTGGCCTTGTAGTCCATGGTCTTGCTGCCGGCGACATGGTAACCGAGGTAGTAGTATGGCAGTCCCTCGCCTCGGGTATGTTCAATCTCCCACAGAATCGAGTACGTCCCGAGGCTCCGCGTCCGCTCAGTCGGATGGAAGTACATGTAGACGCTGCTGAGACCGCCCGGGCACCGGTCGGCCAGGCTCACGCCGATGAGACGCCGCCCTGCGTAGTAGTCGAACTCCACCATCGGCAACGGAGAATCATACAGGAAGTCGACGAATGCCTCGAACGTGCGCGCCATGGCGTTGTCGTGCTGCATGTCGAGGTATCGTCGGTAGATGTCGAACTTGTCCATCGACGGCGCCGGTGATTCGACGCGGACCCGGACGTCGCGGTTGCGCGACCACACGCGCCGCATCGACCGGGTCCGTCGGAAATCGGTCACGGGCACGCGCAGCGGGCGACACGCCTGACATCCCGGACACCGCGGTCGGTAGACGACCCGACCACTACGTCGAAACCAACGCGCCATGAGCAGCTCATACGTCGCACCATCGATGGCGTCGGCGACATACGCCTCGCTTCGCATCCACCGGTCGGCCAGATACGGACATGGCGTCCCGGGGCGCGCGTCGTCGGCACCGCGGTCGGCCGGGGTCGGATGCCCGCGTGCGCTGTCCGTGGCAGGTCCTGCGGGTGCGGCGTCGTCGCTCGGCACGGGATTGGTCCGTGCGTGGTCGGTGGGAGGGACGGCCGGTGGTGCGTCGGCCGCGGGTGGGGTCGGCTGTTCATGCGAATCGTGTGTGTCGCTCATGACCGGAGTACCTGGCCGATCCGCGCGCCGTGTGTCGGCATCCGGCGCGCCGCGCGGTGGTCCGATGGCGGTTGGACGAACGGGGCCGCGCACCGCGCGTCGACCCTACGTGTTCAACGTGGAACGTCCGCTCGCCGCGGCGGCCGCGGCGCGTCGAGCGCGTTCCGCCGACCGGCGTCCGCCATAGGGGACGGACGCTACGCAGGTGGACGGCCGGGACCGCATCAGCCGCCCCACAACAAGCACCCGGGGTGGACCCACTCCGCCAGCCACACGGCCAGCGGCGGCAGGAAGATACCGGGGCAGAGGTTCGCGACGGGGATCCGCTTGATCTCGAGGATCATGAGCGCGGTCGCTAGAAGCACCATGCCCCCGACGACGGTCATGAGGGCGATGGACAGCTCGTCGAGCGGTTGCGCGGCCCACCGTGCAGCCACGGCCAATCCACCCTGAAACGCGAGCACCGTACCCACGCTCGCCAACACGCCCCAACCCAACGACGCGGCCAACGCGATCGAGCAGAACCCGTCCAGCAGGGCTTTGATGTACAGGTAGCTCGGGTCCCCGGCCGCGCCGTTGCGCAAACAGCCCAGGAGCGTGAGCGGTCCGACGCAGAAGATCACGCTCGCCGAGAGAAAACCCTCCGCGAACGCCCGACCGTCGCCGCCCGCGAATCGGCGGTGGATCCAGGCCCCGAGCCCCTCGATCCGTTCATGCACGCGCATCGCGGCACCGGCCAGCGCACCAACGACCAGGCACCCGATGACGACCATCGCGAGCGTCGCGCCGTACGTGTCGCCCCGTGGCGGCGGCGGGCGGAAGTTCGCGACCGTCTCACTGAATTGTAGCACACCCGCATCCACGCCGAGCGTGATGGTCACGAGTCCCAGGGCGGTGAGGACGATGGAGCGGTACCGCTGAGGCAGCCGCGACCCGACCGTCGCGCCCAACACGCTGCCGACCAGGACCGTGACGCCGTTGACGATCGTGCCGTTGAGAATCGCCCACCAGCCTGTCCACACGGCCTAACACTCCCTGCGCACACGCTACCACCGTTCGACCGGACACGAAACCGGGTGTGGCATGCGACGCGTGCCGCAGCATGGTGAGGCATCCGTGTGGTGTTCGACTCATCCGCGCACAGTAGTGAGCACCCGACGGACACAGCGGCGGCACGCGCCCGGGACTGCCGCAATAATAGTGGTCCGGCGTTCAGGTCGGACAGAGAGTCGCCGTACGCGGCACCGTCACGGGCACGTTGGCGGCGCAAGCGCAGAGCCGTCTGACCACGCGGGAGCGGAGGAAGCGGCGTCGTGCTACGCGTTGTGCCCGCGTGCGCCGACGTGTTCGCGTAGCAGGTCACGCAGCGCGACGAGGCGGCTGGACACGGTGTGGTGCCGCGCGACGAGCGACCGCAGCGCAGCAAGATTCCCGGCGACGGGGTTGCGCGACCGGTATGCCTCGCCGACGGTGTCGACGAGCTCGGACGCGGTGCGGTAGCCGTAAACCAAGCCCGCGATGTCGGCCAGCCGCGGGTAGTCCACGCCGATCTGCTCTCGGTGCGCCCGCCATATAACCGGGACGCCCGCGAGCAGGGCATCGAGCGCTTCCTGTATCGCTGCGGGCGTCGGCAGCGGGAACACCGCGACGTCCACGCGTTCGGCAACGTCGCGGGTGGTCGCGCCGGGGTCGATCGGGCCGTGGTGGTGATGTGCATCGCCCGTCGACGGCCAATGGCGGCCCCACGTGTGCACCCGATGCCCGGCGCCCACGAGCGCCTCGACGGCGGCCCGCGCCGCCGCCGCCGGTGCGATGCGGTCGCGAATGAGCGAGACGAACCTGTCCTGCACGTCGGCGTCCTGGAGTGTTGTGCCGCTGGCGCGCTGGGCATCGGCCAATAGCGCCGCCGCCATGTCGTCCCGATACCGGTCGATGCCCCGGCGGACGAGCCGCCGCGCGTCGCGCCAGAGTGCGAGATGACTGTGCAGCGTGATGTTCGCGGCCTCAGGCTGGTCGTCCGGAAGGTCCGCGACAACGGCGATGTCGGTGAGATGGCCGTCGCGCGCACGCGTTCGCGCTACCGCGCCGTCGGTGATCGCGTCGTCGGCCGCGACTTCGAGCACGCATAGCATCGCATCATCCACGTCGCATGTCGCGCCCTCGCCCGGCGGCGACACGGACGCGAACGCGCGCCGTTGCGTGGC
>JBHHVO010000107.1:0-10161 GCA_046754365.1 Phycisphaerae bacterium
ACCTCGTCGCAGAGCCCAAGGCCACGTGGCACGTACTCGACCACTACCCCGGACCGATCTCCGTGGTCGGCAGCGACTGGGCGCGGCTCCTGCTCGGCGACGAGCTCGGCGGCCGCGGCACGCTCCGCGCCGGCGCGACCGTCGCCCACCTGGCGTTTTACCTCGCCGTCTACATGGGATGCGACCCGATCATCTTCGTCGGACAGGACCTCGCGTTCACCGGGCACGTCTTCTACACGCCCGGCGTCGAAGTCCACCACGCCTGGCGAAGCGAGATCAACCGCTTCCACACCATGGAAACCAAGGAGTGGGAACGCATCGTCCGCAACCGACCGATCCTCCGCCGTGTCGACGGCACCGGCGGTACGAGCCTCTACACCGACGAACTCCTCTTTACCTATCTCGAACAATTCGAGAAGGACATCGCCGCCACGTCCGCAACCGTCATCAACGCCACCGAGGGCGGCGCGCGGATCCGCGGAACCGAATCCGTCCCGCTCAAACAAGTCGCCGATCAATACTGCACGCGCGCGATCGCGCCGCAGCGCTTCGCCTACAGGACCACGACCCGCTGGCGAGACACGTCGCGTCTCGAGCGCGCGCGCGAAGAACTCAAACGCCGCGTCGACGAACTCGACGCCGTCGCCGAACTCTGCGAAGAAATGCTCGGGCTCCTCGATGAACTCAAGCAACTCACCCACGACCCCGCACGCTTCAACCGCCGCCTCGTCCGCGTCGACGAACTCCGCACCCGCGTCCGTCAATCGGGACGCGCGTATGGCATCATCTCCCACGCGATGCAGCTCGCCGAGTTCCGCCGGTTCTCCGCCGACACCAAGCTCGACGCAAGCCGGACCGACGACGTCGAACGCGCCCAACACCAGCTCCGCCGCGACACCGACTTCGTCACCGCCGTCCGCGACGGCGCCACCGCCGTCAAATCCATGCTCCTGTCCGCCATCGACCGAATCCACGCCGCGGAACAACACGCGACGAAACGAGCATGACCAGAAGTGAACCCGGTAGGGCCCGGTGTGCGGACCGCGATCCCGTGTGGCACGGGTTTCGCTCCCGTGTGGCACGGGTTTCCAACCGGTGCGGGGCCAGAAACGGTGTCAGAAAGATTCTCGGAATATGCTTAAACTCTTCCTCACACCTTTTCCGATCCGCCCGGACCATCCGCGCGATACTTGATCACCTGAACCTGTTCCAGCGTCACGAGCCCCTCCTGCACCATCGCGTCGATATGCGGCAACAGCTCGTCGATCTTGTCCTTGCCGTCCACGATCTCGATCACGATCGGCAGGTCCTCCGACAGCCGGAGAATCTTCGCCGTGTGCAGCCGGCTGTGCGCACCGAAACCCATCGGGCCGCGCAACACCGTCGCGCCGGCCAGGTGCAACGCACGAGCCTTCGCGACAATCGCTTCATACAACGGCCGGCCATGCCACTTGTCGTTTTCGCCGATGAATATCCGCAGCAGGTGACCACGCTCGGGGATCTTCATCCCATCACACCCCCACCCACGCTCGGGCCCAGCGGTAACCGATCCACACGGCCGAAAGCCCCAACGCATTCTGGAGCAGCACGTTCACCACCGCCCGCCACGCCTGACCGTCCGACGCCAGCGCGACCGTCTCCAACCCGTACGTCGAGAACGTCGTGAACCCGCCGAGGCACCCGACCATCACCGCCACGCGGTATTCCTCTCGAACCAACACCGGACCCGCCAGCGCAGCACCGAGAAACCCGATCACCAGGCAGCCGAGCACGTTCACCGCCAGCGTGCCGGACGGAAACCCGCTCGACGTCATCCGCTGCGCCCAGCCGGAAACCGCGTACCGCAACACGGAACCAACGCCGCCGCCCACCGCGATCAAAAGCACCTTTGTCATCACACATCAACGCACCGCGACACGCCGGGTGCCCCATCCTTGCGCAGCAAGGCCGGTAGGGTCCGCTGTACGGACCGTCCGTTGTATCGTACCAGCGGAGATGGGTTCGCAACGCGACCCCTACCCGGCTGCTTTTGTGACACGTCGTGGCGGCAACGAGACAATTTCTCGGTTGCTTTCTTTCTGTCGTTCGCGAGCGGCGCGGCAAATCGCCTTGATATCATAATCGAATCTGGCCGCGTAATTCTCGCGGTTGCGACGGACTTCTGTAACGATGGGATCGCGCCACATGACGTTATACCTCCATAAGCTCCTGCGGAGTGCAAATTGTCGGCGGCTCGTATCCGAATGATCGGCAAATGGCCTCAATCTGAGGGCGCAACGCAGCGTTGGCAATATGAGTACAATTCCAGGTTAGCAGGTATTCCATGCCGTGGACAGTCGCAACAGCGATATGCAACGCATCGACTCCCGCCTTGTCTGGTAGCGGCACTTGCTTGACCAGTTCCTCGGCCACATGCTCAACATCTTCTGTTGTATCAAGCTGTCGGATATCGGTCAAGACATCCAGTCGCGCCCGCGCGGCAACAGCGTCTCCTTCGCCACATTCGTCAATGACAAACTGTGAGAGGAAGATGTCGAAGCTTTCGCGGTGGTCATTCCACCATTCCTGCGTAAGCTGTTGGTTGGCAGCGGTGATCAGATCACGACTCGGCCGTGACGTGAGATAACCGACAATGCTGGTTGCGAGATAGACCGTCGGTTTCATAGGTTGTGCTCGTCGCCGGCCGTCGCGTGTGCGGGGAAATAGGGGACAGCCACGTGTTCCTGGGAAATAGGTGACTGTCCCCCATTTACCGCGGCCAACGCGGCCGTCTTGCCGGTGGAAACACGGGCGTCAAGCACGCGCCACGCGTCCTTGACCGGGTGGCTACGCCCCCGCCGCCGTCACCCGACGCTCGATCGCCGGAAGCTGAGCCCGCAGCGCGCCCGCCTGCGGCGACTCCGGAAACCGCTCAATCACATACCGCGCCAGCCGGTGCGCCTCAGCGTACTTCTCAACGCCGATCAGCGCCTTGAACTTCGTTTCATATTGCTTCCGCGCCGAAATGTCGGCGTTCGCGCGAAGCGTGTCGATCTGTGCCCGCAGGTCCTTCGCCTCCGGGGTGTCCGGAAACCGCCCGAGAAACTCCTCCGCCCCGGTCAACGCCTCCGCCCAATGACGCCGCCGCACGCATTGCTGAACGTGTGCGTGCAGCCCCGCGCGCCGCGTGTCGTCCCACAACTGCCGACACCGCGCGCTGTCCGGGTGATCGTAGCACAACCTTCGAACCCATCGTTCGCCACGTCCCCACCGCCCTTCCGCCGCCGCCTGCTCCACGAGCCGCTTCGTCCGCGCGTAATCGAACGGCTCGTTCCGCGACGCGTCCTGCTCGATCCGATCGCGAAGCCGCTCGAGCGTCGACGTCCCGCCGAATCGCGCTTCAGCGTCGGTCAGCAGCGCGCGGGCCTCCCCGAGCCGCCGCGCGTTCACAGCGTCGACGATCGCCTCCGCCGCACGCCGCTGATTGTTCGCGCGCATCCGCGCCCGCGCGGGGTCCCGTCCCTCCGGCGCCGTCAAGGCCAGATCACGAATCTCCTCGAGTACCGCGAGGATCCGCCCGGCCGACACCTGCCCGAGCCCGTCGTGACGGGCGCCGCCGCCCGGATGCGCCGCGCTGGCACCCTCGCCGGGCCACGCCGGCACGGCCCGATCCATGTCCGGACCATCTTCCTCGCGAGCCCGGCGCGCCTCGGCCACGACATCCGCGTACCGCACCGCCGTACCGAGCCCCAACAGCAACCCGCCGAGCGTCACGCCCACCACAAACCCGCCGACCAACATGATGACAAACACCGCATCGATCGGCCGCTCAAGCCTCACCCGCACCGCCAACACCACCAGCACACCAACCGGCGCCAGCGCCAAGTCCACGTACCCGAGCACGCGAAGAAACTCCGCAATAAACGGCACACCGCCGAACCGCCGACCGACACCGTCACGCCGCCTTCGAGCCATGTGGATATCTCGTAACACGCCCCACGTATACTACTGCTCCGTGGCACTTCGTATGTGCGACGCCTCGTATGTGCGACACCTCGTTTGTGTGACACCTCGTATGTGTGCCACCTCGCATAATGGGTGGCATCGGCAAGCGTTAGCTTGCCCGTGCCTCCAGACGTCCGAGTTGCATGGGCAAACAAGTTCCCCCATGCGACCCGCCGGGCCGATCCGTTCACCGGACGTGCGAAAGCCTCACCAGGTCCCTTCGCCCGCGCCGTCGCGACACGGACGCCCAAACCCCACGCAAGCGAGTATCGTCCGGAAACCCGCGTGGCTGGTCCGGCGCGACATACCACCCTATGATTATAGCGGTTATCGGCCGGCGTCGATAAAGCTCCGTGGGAACCGACAACCGTAGCGCCATGTGGCGCGACCGGGGCGGGTGTGCCCGCCATCTAGCCATGAATCATTTGCTACGCTGGAACAACCTCCGCTGGCCGATCCGCCTGCCCCTCAAGCTCGCCGTCCTCGGCGTCACGGTCCTGGCCGTCTGTTTCCCCTACCCGCGCGCACTCGTCCGCCACATCCGGCACTGGCGCGACCCCAACGCATTGATCGAGCCCGACGCCGAGGCCCTCGCACCGCTCGCGACACAACTCAAGGCCGGCCTGCCCGACGACCCGGCGCCGGATGTCGTGCTCAAGGCCGTCGAGCGGCTCGTGTACGACACGATCAAGTATGACTGGGACTGGAACACCTGGGGCATGGCCGACTACATGCCCACCGTGACCGAGGCGATCGACATGGGACGCGAGGACTGCGACGGGCGGGCCGTCGTCGCCGCGTCCCTCCTCGAAAACATCGGTATCGAGGCCAGCATCGTCACCGATTTCGCGCACGTCTGGGTCAAGACCGACGAGGGCGAAACCATGACGCCGACACCCGGCAAGCGCATGGCCGCCGTCGCGACCGACACCGGCCTCGAACTCCAGACCGGGGCGCTCGCCGAACTGCCCCGGGCGCTCGCGTACGGCGTCGCGCCGTTCCCGCTGGTTCGAGAACTCATCGTCCTGGTCGTGCTCTGGTGGCTGCTGTTGCGCACGAACGGCGGCGCGGCGTGTGCGCTCGCGACACTCGTGCTGCTGCTCGACGGGCTGCTGTTTCTCCGTGTCGGCGGCGCGAGTTACCGCCATCCAACCGTGTGGGCGCAGCTCGTCGGCGCAGCGAACCTCCTCGGCGCGCTGTTGGTGCAATGGGTCTGGGCGAAACGGCACGCGTCGACCGCCGCCCGATCCGGCCCGGACCCGGACCCATGACGCGCCGGATGCGGCGGCGCGTTGCTACCACACCATCGCGCCATGCCGCGTGGCCCAAGCGCGTCGCGAAGACTTCGTGCGGCCGAGCGCATGGGCATCCGCGGTGATGTAAGTAGTTGTGAACGCGCGGGCACCTCGATTCTGTGTTGCCGAACGGTGTGGTAGCATACGGCCGGTCGAGCCTGCCGGCTCGCCGCGGCGCCGTGCGCCGGCGCGACGTCATGGCGGCGTTGAACGCGCGGCCTACTGGAAGCGTAGGTCCGAAAACCGACGCCGACGCCGGTCGTTCCGACCGCCGACCACGATGGTAGGTTTTCAGGTTTTGCTTTAAGAAAACCGGCCGAATTAAGCAAGTTGGCGCTTTTTAAAAAGCCTGGTGTTTTGGAATAAAACCGAGCCACGCGACCGCGCGCGCGCCGGTCCGAACGCCGCGATTGGGAGGTCATGACACGATGAGCATCACAAGATTCGCGTTGACGCCGCTGCTGGCCGGACTCGTCGCGCTTCAGGCGCCGGCGAGGGGACAATTCGAGGCGCTGGGCTTCGGTACGGACGACGCGGCGCCGAAGATCGCGTACTTCAAAATCAAGGGTCGGCTGTTGGAAACCCCGGCGCCGACGGCGGGGTTTCCGCTATTCGACCTGGAGCCGCCGCTGTCGCTCAAGGGGCTCATCACGCATTTGAAAAGGGCCCGCCAGGACAACAACGTCAAGGCGGTGATCGTCGACCTGCAAAATGCGCAGCTCGGCGCCGGGCAGCTTGCGGAGGTTCACGACATCCTCGCGTCGTTTTCGGCCGTGGACAAGGACGTATTCGTCCACGCCGACACGCTGATGACCGGAACGTACACGCTGGCCACGGGCGCGTCGCAGATCAGCGTGGTGCCACACGGCGTCGTCTGGCTCGTGGGGCTGCACGCTGAGGCCCCCTATCTCAAGAACATGCTCGGCAAACTGGGGCTGGTCGCCGACATCGAGCACTGCGGCGACTTCAAGTCCGCGCACGAGACGTTCACGCGGAGCGGCCCGTCCGAGCAGGCGCGGGAAATGACGGACTGGCTGCTCGACAGCGTGTACGGATCGATCATCGGGATGATCGCGGACGGGCGCGACATGCCGCCGGACAAGGTACGGTCGATCATCGACGGCGGCCCGTACACGGCCGAGGCCGCGCTGGAGGCGGGTCTGATCGACGCCGTACAGGCGCGTCAGGACTTCGTCGCGTCGATCAAGAAGCGGTACGGCTCCCACGTCGAGGTCGTGACGGATTACGCGGCGGAGGATGCGTTCAAGATTTCGGACAACCCGTTCGAGGCGTTCGGGCAGATCATGAAACTCTTCAATCCGATGCCGAAGCGTTACACCGACCCGAGCGTCGCGATCGTGTATGTCGACGGGGCGATCGTGACGGGCGAGGCGGAGCCGAATCCGTTCGGCGGCGGGTCGAGCGGTGCGTTCAGCACGACGATCCGGAAGGCGCTCGACAAGGCCGCGGAGGATACTTCGGTGAAGGCCGTGGTGTTGCGCGTGGATTCGCCGGGTGGCTCGGCGCTGGCGTCCGACATCATCTGGGACGCGACGCAGCGCGTAGCGCAGCGCAAGCCTGTGATCGTGTCGATGGGGAACGTGGCCGCGAGCGGCGGCTACTACGTGTCGTGCGGCGCCGACACGATCTTCGCGGACGCGACGACGATCACGGCGTCGATCGGGGTACTGGGCGGCAAGATCGTGACGACCGGCGGGTGGGACAAGCTCGGGATCAACTGGTCGACGAACCAGCGGGGCGCGATGGCGGCGATGCTCAGCACGGCCGCGCCGTTCTCCGACGCGGAGCGCAAGAAGTTCGTGGCGTACATGAACGAAACGTACGCGACGTTCAAGCAACGCGTGACGCAGGGGCGGCGCGATCAACTCACCAAGCCGATCGACGACATGGCCGGTGGCCGGGTATACACCGGCGCGCAGGCGCTGGAGCTCGGGCTGGTGGACAAACTCGGCGGTCTCAGCGATGCGATCAAGTTCGCGGCGAAGCAGGCGAACCTCGTGGATTACGACATCCGCGTGATTCCCGAGCCGCCGAAGCTGTTCGACATGTTCCTGCCGAAGGACAAGGAGTTCGCGCAGATCGCGAGCCGGTACGCGTCCTACCTGGGTCACCCGTTCGTGCGTTCGTTGTTGCCGGCGTTGGACGGCATCGACGGCCCGCGGGTTCGCGCGGTACATCACGCGCTCATGCTGCTGGCGCTGGTGGAACACGACGGTGTCGTGATGATGATGCCGCCGACACTCATCGTCCCATAACCTCGTATTGCGCGCGTTGAGACCGTCGGTGCGCCAGCGGCATGCCGGCGGTGACGAGACACGCGCGCTTCCAGCGCGTGTCGGCGCGTTTCCTCGGGCTGATAACGACCTCGCACCGGTCT
Organism: Phycisphaerae bacterium; assembly: GCA_046754365.1. Lineage (GTDB taxonomy): Bacteria > Planctomycetota > Phycisphaerae > UBA1845 > UBA1845 > JBHHVO01. The sequence goes on from JBHHVO010000107.1 coordinate 7,678, forward strand.
TGGGCCCGCGTTACGCGCTTCGCGCCGACACTACACGACAAGTCTAGTGGACCGCCCACCGTGCCGATATGGCAAGCGTTGGCCGTGGCGCCCCGTGGAGCCGGATCGGACGCTCCGCACGGCCGGTAGCCATTGATGTCTATATTGACGAAAGGTTGGACGGATGAAGATTCACAGAGTTGTGTCGCTGGTGATCCTGGTGGGCTTCGGGCTGACGACGATGGGATGCGCGACGATCCTGTCGGGTACGCACCAGGCGATCACCGTCACGTCGGAGCCCCCCGGGGCGAATGTCCAAATCGGCCCGTACCAGGCGGTGACGCCGGCGACGATGGACATCCCGAAGGGCAAGCAGTACCCGGTTGAGGTAACGCTCGACTCGGATCGCAAGGTCATGTCGCTGGCCCGCGTGTTCGACCCGGTCGGGCTGCTCAACATCATCCCGCCGCTGTGGCCCGGCTTCATCGTCGACCTGATCACCGGGAGTTTCACGAAGTACGACCCCGAGACGATCAACGTCAACTTCAATAATGAGGCGTTTGCGTTTCAGAGTGTAACGACCAAGAAGCACCACCCGAACCGCTGACATCCACGGGGCACACGGCGTGGGATGTCGCCGCCCCGGGCCCGGCGGCGGGGCGACACGGTCCCGGTGCGTCCCGAAGGCGGGCAAGAGGCGGCACAATAGCCAGGCCGGACAGGTCGCGCGTTGGCGAGACCTGTCCGGCTTTTTGTGCTGCGTCGTCTCGGGGGCGTGCTGAAGCACTGTCTGCTGGGTGCCAGACACTGTCGTGGCGTGAGCAACCTGTGCCACGTGTGTGACAGCCGGTGTTCGCCGATCGGCTTGTGGTTTTCAACAGCCTGCCGGTGCATCTTGACGGGTGCTTGCGTGCGTTTGGCCGTCGGGCGCTTGCTTCCGGGCGCGGTTCGGATCGGCGGCGTCGGCTCGGATTGCACCGAGAACCGCCAAGACAACGTGTGGCCATGCACTACGTTTCATGGAACGTGTTGCGGGGTTGCTTCGTTCGAATGTAGTCGGACCGCCGGGCCGCGTACGCGTCGGCGTCCATGTCATCCAGGTGGAACGCATCCGGGTCGTCGGCGATCTTCGAGAGCAGCGGGATGCACCAGCCGCAACCGGTACCGGCGCCGAGGCATTCGGTCATGCGGCTCGCGCGTTGCGGCCTTGTTCGTTGCGCGAAGTGGATGAGCTTCCGCATCGTGACGCCGTAACAGTAGCAAATCTTGTCGTCAGGTTGCATGATCGGCTAGTGGCTTGTCACGCGTCCATTGGCCATTGCCGCGAGCCGGGACCGCGACGGCACGACGGGAGGCAAGTCGCTCTTTCCGGGAACGCACCGGTCGCTCGCGGCTCGGTTTGCGAGCACGCATCAGTTCATCCGCGACCGGGCAATCGTGTCGCACTACAGATCCCGTTGGGGGGCCAGTGGCATGGGCAAACTCGTTTGCCCGTGCGCCTCGGACACGGGCAAGCTGCTGCTTGCCCATGCCACCCATCCGCAACAGTACGCGTGATGCTGCACTGGTGTCCCACTAGAGATCCCGTTGGGCGAGCTGAACCGCGACCGTCCGGGATCGCCACGTTGTCTCGTGCGTGTCGCGCGGCCGCTGCGTTCCGGGAGCGGTACGGATCGGGCTGCGTCGGGCGCTTCCGTAAGGGCTCGGTACGGATCGGGCGCGATCCCTGCGTCAGTACCAATTCCGTCCGGTCGCGAGGCGGTACTCGCTCTCGCGTACGTCCATGACGGACCAGTGTAACACCGTGGCGGTCAATTGGATCCCCACGAGCAGCAGGCAGAGGCGCCGGTGCCCCGCGCTGTCCTTCCGGAACACCGACCGGCGCATCGAAAGCGAGACAGTAAGGAGCACGATAAACGGCATCCAGAGGCGCGGCGTCTCGTTGTTGTTGGCGAAGAAGTATGCGTACGCCATGACGGCGAGCGTGCACACGGCGAGGTTCCGGCCAAGTCGCGCGGTCGCGTCGTGGCGGTCTCGGCGCGCAACGAGCGTCAAGACCCACAACATCGGCCCGACAAACAGCGCGAACAGCGCGACGCCGATCAGGATCCAGTATAGCGGGTCGGGCACGACGCCGCGCTGGATTTGACCATAGCGCACGCCGGTCGCGTATGCGGTCCGGAGGATGTTCCAATCAAGCGCGGCATACGCCAGCGCCGCGAGCGCGAACGCGCCGCCGGTGGCGGGGAGCGCGCACCCCGTGCCCCACGATCGCACGCGTTCCCACACCTGTCCGCGTTCGCATGGCCGCAGGCGTTCCCCTCGGCGCAGGCGTTCCCCTCGGCGCAGGCATTCCCCTCGGCGCAGGCGTTCGCCTGGGCGTACGCGTTCCCGTGACCGTACGCCCTCGCGAGGCGTTCGGGTGCCGCGACGTCCCGTGGCGGCATGCCCGAGCGTCGCCGCGGCGACGACGGCCGCGACCCATACGTGGATGAGGCCGAACAT
>JBHHVO010000108.1:0-9956 GCA_046754365.1 Phycisphaerae bacterium
GATTCAGCGTCGCAAACTCCGGGCAGTCGTGGTTGAGATGCTTGTGGTCGAACCGATCGATGACACGCGCTTTTACCGTACGCTCCAGCAGGCCGAGGTCCAACACCAAACCCGTCGCGCGATCCACCGGCCCCGTCACCGTGACATCGAGCACGTAGTTGTGCCCGTGGCCGTGCGGGTTCGTGCATTGCCCGAACACACGGCGGTTTTCCTCCTCACTCAGGTCGTTGCAATACAGCCGGTGAGACGCCGAAAACTCAAACGAATGCGTCAAACTCACCATGGTCGCATCTCCGGAGCGCACGCTGTACCGCGTAAACGGCGACACCCGCAGCACGAGTTCCGACAGCGATGCCGGCGGGGGTACGCATCGTCTGGCGGGCGCGAACGCCGCCCTTATCGCCCACGCCGCCGATACTGTGCCCGGCCGGCCGGCGCGAGTCGGGCCGCGCGGGCCAACCGATGCGTCGGTCGTAGGCGGCGCCCCTGCGTCCGTTCCACACCCGGTACCGTCTTCGCCGCTCGCATGCGACCGACCCGTCGTTTCCGCCGCGCCGGCGACACGCGTTACGCGGGTCGAATACGGCGCCCGAGCTGTATCCACGGCACCGGCCGGTTGCGTGCCGCCGATGGTATCGACACCCACCTCGGGCCCCGACGCCGTGCGACCGCACAGGTACGGCACCACCACCGAGCGCAGCATCGCGTCGATCCGACGGATGTCGCACACAAAACCGCGCTGCGGGTCGATCGGGCCGTCCACGACCGCTCGGATCGTGACAAACGGCGCCAGACCGCCTGTCGCCGGAGCGCCCGCCCACGGATTCGCCGGCCGGTCCGCCACCGGCGCGCCGGTCAAAAAACACCGTACCTCGCGCATCAAACGCATCGGCGCCGATTCTACCCGCCACGGGGCCGTCCTGCAGCACCTGCCAACCCCAAACGCGCCGCGACGCCGGCGACACGGCCTCCGACCACACACAACGCAGCGACGACCCCTGCCGCGATACGCCCCGCACCCGCAACGCCGGACCGCATCTCCTCCGTCAAGCTCACGTGCACCCGAACCGGGGCCGATAAACACCAGGCGATGGTAGACAGCGAACGACCTGAAGACGCGTCCAGCGACCCCGACGCGGCATTCAGCGATGCACACGATCTCGACGCGCTGCTCGCGGACGCCGCATCCCTTGCGTCCAGTCTCTCCGATGACGTCGGCACCGCAGACCCCAACGCCGCGCTGGACCGGACCGAAGACACCCTGAACCGGGCCGGCGACGTCGTGTCCGCCATCGATGGCGAACTCGATGCGCTCGAGGGTATCATCGGGGCCGTCGACGAAGAAGTCCGAACCCCCGATCAAGACCGCGAGCATGCGTCCAATGCGACCGCAACACCCGAACCCGGTGTAACGCCCCCCGACGCCGAACCCGGCCTGGAGCCGGCCCGTGACCCGGGCACGGAACACACCATCGAGTCCGGCATCGCGTCCGGCATGGAATCCGGCGTCGACCGCGACACGGAACCACGCAGCGAACCAGGTCACGCGAGCCTTGGTGACGCCGCACGCATCGACCACACCGCCCCGTCGGCCACAACCCCGCCCGACGCGATCCCCGGCGCAGGCGGCCCGCCCGCTGCGGGCGATCCGGGGCAGGCCGATCCCGCCGCGAACGCGCATCACGCGGTGCCGACCACCGACCGCGCGGCCGCCGCCGCCGCCGCCTTGACCGATGCCGCCGACCTCACCGCCCCGGGTGTCCCCGCGGGCCCTGTCGCAGAGGCACCCACCGCAACTGGCCCGGCCACCGGTTCCCAGGGCGGCGACGCAAGCGCTGCCGCATCCACGCCCACACCGCCCGGCGTCGCTCCCTCGGCGCCCACCGATCCCGCCGCGGGCGTCGGTGACGCCGCCGCGGACGCCGCCGTCGGCATCGTTGGCACAGTCGGCGCCGACGTGGACTGGGGTGATCGGCAAGACACCGGCGACCGTGACCAGCCGCGAACACCCCTGGAACGACTCAAGCATCAAGCGACGCGTGTACTCGAGTCCGGTGCCTGGGTCGCATCCGAGCGCACCGTGCGTATGCTCGAACACATCGACAAGCCGTTCGGCCGGCTCGGCCCACGCGCAAGGCACATTATAGGACTCGCCGCGGTCGCTACGCTCGGGACCGCGTTGGTCACGTATGTCGTCGCGACGTTCTGACCCCGCGCGCGGACCGGGGCCGCACTGCGACCCGTGAACCCGGAAGCACCGGCCCGAGGCGGCCCTGGCGATGTCGCCGCGTTCCGCGTAAGACTATGTGGTGGCCACGTGAGCGTACGCGGCACGCGCATGGGCCCTGCGTCCGGGTTACCAGACACCACGCCGCCGCCGACCGGCATGCACGATGGACCGACATGATCACACCCGCGCGCACCCCGGCCGCGTCGTCGCGCGCCATGGTCGCACGACGCTCGTCATCCTGCCCGTCATGCTGATTCGGACATACCAGCTCGTCGTCCGCCCGCACCTCATCGGGTCGTGCCGCTTTATGCCGTCGTGCAGCCACTACGCCATCGACGCCCTGCAGCGCCACGGCATCGTCCGCGGCACGCTGCTCGCGGTGCGACGCATCGCCCGCTGCCACCCGTTCTCGAGCGGCGGCTACGATCCGGTCCCGTAATCTCCGGCAACCGCAGCGGCCCGTGCGGGCGGCCGGCGGCGGTGCGCCGGTTTCGCCTCACATCCGCACACCGACCGTCCGATACGCATACCGGCGGTGCGTGCACCGGTCGCGGAGCGTTCCGTGTCGTCGACCCCGAAAACACTCGGTGATCCCGTGCCCGTCAGCGTAGGACGCCCGCCGCCGCGCGCACGTCTGCCGCGGGACCCCCCAGACCGCGCGGACGAGCATCACGATCCCGGTATCTACCGCGACGTCGCGCTCGCGTGCCTTCCGGGTTGGGTCCGGATGCTCCGCCCCACGCACTGGCTCCCGCGCGAGCACCGGGGCCGCGCCGCACCGCAAGAAGGGCCGTCATGGCGGTTTCGCCGTCAGTCCGCGGCCCTCGCCGTCGCGGCGACCCTCGAGTCCGCCGGCAACGTCGCCGACATTGGTCATCTCCGCGAGCTCTTGCGCACCGCGCTGGTCGGGTGGCAGTTGACCCTCGGCACGGATGGGCGCCCGACCAGGCCGCGCGAACGACGCAGCCCGTGGGCGTGCGCGACGGCCACGCGCGCCGTCCGTCTGCTCGCGGTGTCGCCCGGGTTTCAGACACGCGAGCTCGTCGGCGACGTGGCACGCCACGTGCGGTGGCTCGCCGATCATCCGCCGCTTACGCCGTGGATCGAGGCGGCCGTGATCGCGGCGATCGCCGACGCCGCCCTGATCGTGCGCGATCATCACCTGATCGACACGGCGCGGAACCGCTGGTGCCGGCTCATGTCACGGCAGAGCCCGGAGGGTTGGTTCCCGGAGCGATCCGGTGCCGACGTCGGGTTTCTCTCGCTCGCGCTCGACGCGCTCGCGTGGCTTTGGGTTCACCACGGCTGGGATGACCTGGAGGAGCCGGTACGCCGCGCCGCTCGGTTCCTCACGCATTTCGTGCATCCCGACGACAACGTCGGCGGCGTGTATGGCTCATGTGGCACCGCGTTCCTCAGTCCCCACGGCGTGGAGCTCGCGGCCGATCGGTGCCGGGATGCCGCCCTGCTGGCAGCGACATGCCGCCGCCGGTGCCGCCGGTTCGAACGGGACCGTCTCCCGGCCTGGGACGAATCCGTCCATACCTTCGTTGGTGTTCCGCACGCGCTCGCGAGTCTCGAGCCGTGCACGCCGATTCGCGCGGTCGGTCCCTATCCCTGCGCGGCACCGGGGCGATGGCGCTTTCCCCATGCAGGGCTCACCGTCACGACCACCCCCGCGTACCACGCCGTCGTGAACGACCGAAGGGGCGGCGCGGTGCACGTCACGTGGCCCGACGCCGCAAGCCTCGAGGATCCCGGTGTCGTGGTCGTGGGCGGCCGCATGGTCCGGCATAGCGCCGCCTACGATGCGCACGCCGAGCGAACGATCGACGGCAACACGATTACCGTACGGGGCCGTCTCCGCCGCGCTACGCGTTGCCGGCGATTGCCGTCAATGGCCTCGGCCGCCGCCCGGTTCGGAAAGCTGTGGCGCAAAGGGCTGGCGCGAGGATCCGCCGGTGACGCGTTTTCGGGCGCTGACGCCGCGGTCCGCGGAGATTGGTATGAGCGCGCGATCGTGCTCGACGACGCGTGGATTCGGATCCGTGACCGGATCCACTGCCGCCTGCCGTGTCAGGCCGTGCTTTGCGGGGCGCCGACCGCGTCACACCCGGCGCCGATTGTCGACCGCGTACCCTTCGTCGTCGGTGATCGAGGGGCTGTCGTAGGCGGCGGCGGGCGGTATGTCTCGATTGTCCGGACGTACGACATGGGCCGGGCGACCACCGACGCTGAGACCATGCCTGGATGACTGCGCTCGGCGGTCGGATGCATGCGTCCGTTTCACATATCGCGAACGTGAAATCATCGCAAGTATATGTCAATCATAAGGTTGAGATTCATTCCGCCAGGTCGTCTCCACTTCAAACCGACGCGACGCACCCGACGCCGGAGACCGACGCGCGTCCGAGCGACGCCGCAGCGCCTCCCGCCCCGGGCGCTTTGGCGCGTCTTGTCCGAAGGAATCGTGAGGAACTGGGAAGTAGCCGTTTGACAGCGGGGCCCCGCTCCGGGTAACATCGCTGTCACGACGGCTAGAGACCCTTCGGCCCGATGGTCTTCGGGTCGAGCATGTACATTTCGCCGATCGAACGCATGCACCGGTTGCATCAGCGACGCATCGCGTAAGCAGGCCGGCACGCTTCGACGGCGCGTGAATGCGTTCAAGGCGATGCCGTTCGTGTGCAGTGCTTTCCGGAGGGGGAAACGCACACGCATCCAACCGGGAGGAGGGGAAGAGGACAACCGGGACCGCGGCATGTCCGCGGGGCCGGTTGTTTTTTTGTCCGCCGGCGCAGACCTTATATGATCCGCCGCTTGTGATTTCGCCAATTCTCACAAGATGCATGCATATCGGTGCGGGTCCGTCATGCTCGCGGCACGACGTGTCGCTCTTGCGCGCACAAGCTCGCCGCACGCCGTTGCGAACCCGCGCCTCGTGCGCGCTGCGCTCGCCACCCGGCTGGTGCCGCGCGTCGCGCGCCCGGTAGGCGCGCGCACACCATGGATGATCACAGCATCGGCCGTTGCGTGAACGCCGCCACGAACTCGGCGTTCGTGGGGAACTTCGTCATCGCCGCCACAAGCGGTTCCATCGCGCGGACAGGCCCACGGTTCACGAGCGTGCGTCGGATCTGGTGCGCGACGTTGAGCGACGCCGCGTCGAGCAGCAATTCCTCTTTCCGCGTTCCGGATTCGTTCAGTTTGATCGCCGGCCAGATCCGCATGTTCGCGAGTTCGCGCGACAGCACGATCTCCATGTTCCCCGTGCCCTTGAACTCATTGAAAATCACCTCGTCCATGCGGCTCCCCGTTTCAATGAGCGCGGACGCGATGATCGTCAAGGATCCGCCCTCTTCGGCGTTGCGGGCCGCGCCGAAGATCGCCTTGGGCTCGGTGAGCGCCAGTATGTCGAGCCCCCCGGACATGATGCGCCCCGCGCCGCGGATGTGTGCGTTGAACGCGCGGCCCAGACGCGTGAGCGAGTCGAGCAGCAGCACGACGTCCCGCCCGCATTCCACAAGCCGTTTTGCCTTTTGAATCACAAGGCGCGCGATACGCACATGACTCGCGATGTCGTGATCGTTGCTGCTCGCGATCACCTGCCCGTGAACCGTGCGCCGCATGTCCGTGACCTCTTCGGGACGCTCATCCACGAGCAGTACGACCATGTACGCATCGGGATGGTTCACCGCCACGGCATGCGCCATTTGCTGCAACAGCATCGTCTTGCCGGTCCGTGGCGGCGCGACGACGAGACCACGCTGTCCGAACCCGATCGGCGTCATCAAGTCGATGATGCGCATGCTGATCGGGCCGTTCGCCGTCTCGAACCGAATCCGCTGCTTCGGCTCGATCGCCGTGAGCGACTGGAACCGCGGGCGCTCGACATGTTCCGCGGGCGGCGCGCCTTCGATCAACGTGATCTCTTCCAGCTCCGGCGGCCCGCCGCGTCTCCGTCGGTCGGTCTTGCATCGACCCACGACCGTTTCACCGCCCCGGAGGTGGTATCGTTCGACGAGGGCCTGAGGCACGATCGCGTCGGTCGAGCGGACGGGATAGTCGGCGTCGGGGCAGCGAACGGCGCCACCGGAGCGACCGACCGACTCGAACGTACCATCGACAGTAGTTGCGCATGCAGTCACGTTGGATGTCCTGAAAAGTGCCGTGCCGCCTTCCGATCGTGCCCCCTCCGGCCGAGGGCCAACCGCAGGATCGGTGCCGACAACGTCAATAACCTATTGTTTCGCAGTATGTTACGCTACAGCCCTCGGCGGCCGGCCGTGCCGCCGGCGAACCGGAGCGTTGTCAGAGGCCTGCAATCCGACAACGGAACCACTGGATTATACCGCCAAACGCGTCCTGCGCGTAGGCGATTTTCTTTGCATCTTTCGTGGAATCGGGTATTGACACGCCGTGGCCGCTATGGGAATCTTCCCGCCTGACATCGCGGGGCCCACCGCAACACGCGGATCTGCGGGCGTGCGGTCTAGTTCGGCCTGCGATGGGAAAAGCTAATGCTTCGTGACGCTGCCGCCCGATGTAGGGCGATAATATGGCGGCCCGGGCGTGTCCCGATCGGCCGGTACAAGCTGCAGCGTCGAGGCGGAGCGATAGGACGGTTAGGTGGGACCCACCTGTGTCGGCGCGATGGCGTCGCGGGTGGCGGTCGTTACCCGGCTCGGCAACGTGCGTAGGTGTGGGCGTGGGTTTAGGCACGGTATGCGGGGCAACCGGTTGTCTTGCTTGGAAGTTTCCCGGTGACTCGTTTGGCGCGGCAGAGGCGGGGCTTCCAGTCGGCTGTGACGTATAGATTTCACGTAGTGAGTTGAAACGGGCGTTCCGGAGTTGGGGCGTTCCGACATCGGTCCAGGGATGAATTGCCGGGTATCGCACCGGCCACGTGAGTTTGCCTGGTGCTCAGCGCGGGTCCTTCCGGGCGCGCCTCGGGCGGGCAAGATCCCAGAGCGTTTATCTAAGGAGATTTGCTGATGCGTAAGAAAACTCTGAAGGCCATGGCGTTGGTCGCACTGGCTGGTACGGTGTTTCAGTTCGGCGGCTGTCTGAACATCGCCAACTTCCGTGGCCTCCTGCCCGGCATCCTGGCGGTGCAGTTTAGCAACGCCATCGACGCTGCCGGCTTCGGTCTCGGCGGCATCGTCGCCGGCGCGACGACGACGACAACCACGCCGTAGCAGGACGAGTCGACGTCGTCGGTCAGGTCGCCCGAACCGAGCGTGGGGCGGGGTTGTTGTCGTTTGCGTCAACACTCGTGTCGCGAAGTTCGGTTTACGGTTGGCCGCAGGTTTAAGTTTTGGCGCACGGTATCCTATAGTGGTGCCGTGCGCCTTTTTTTCACTTCTTCCGTGACAGCCCCTCATACCCCCAACGTCCGGCGACGTATGACCTTCTGGTGTTGGCGCTGAGGCGCCGCAGCACGCGCCCGTGCGCCCTGCGGTGCGTTGCCGGGCGCAACGCCGTATGTGGCTGCGCGCTAAGCCGGTGCTGTCGTCAAGGCGTCTCCGCGGGAAGCAAGTCCACGTCCGCGGCGATGCCGTCGATCGCGTCGATGCAATGCGCGATGTGATCCGACAATGGAACCTCGATCAGCGCCGCGCCCGCATCGATGTCGTCACGTGACACCGCCGCGGCGAACGACCGTTGTTTAAGCTTTTTCACGACGCTCTTGGGTTTCATGCCGCGCATGCGGTCCGGTCGGATCAGCGCAGCCGCGTAGATGAACCCACAGAGTTCGTCCACCGCAAACAGCGTCTTTCGGATCGGGCGGTCACGCGGATACGCGTCGAGGTTCCACGGGACGTGCGATAGGATCGCGCCGACGACCTCCTCATCGCACCCGCGCTGACGCAGGATCGCCGCGCCCTCGCGCGTGTGCGCGGGCGGTTCGGGCCAGCGCTCATAATCGAAGTCATGCAGCAGGCCGGCCAGGCCCCACTGCGCCTCGTCCGACCCCGTGCCCCGGGCATAGTGCCGCATCGCCGCCTCGACGCAGCGCGCATGGCGGATCAGCGCCGGGTTCGACGTATATGCGTTGAGCAAATCCCACGCTTGTGTTCGGTTCATGGCGGATGGCACTCCGTGTACGGCGCTGCACGCGCCGGCACGACGCCGTCACCCGCACGCCTGGAGCGGCGCCCGCTTGACGACACCGCCGCCCCCGGCCACCCGCACACGGCACATGCACGCCGGCGCGCCGCCGCTCGATCACCCCGCACCGGTGTGTTTGACTTCACAAGCCCTGCAGATACCATGCTACACGGAAGCTGAGGCGGTTTCCACCGGCGTCAGGCGCGAGGCATGCCCTTGTCCGACCCCCAGCACGCGACCTTTGCGGCCACCGAGCTTCCCGTCGTCTTGAGCTATTACGACCTCGGCGTCATCGAATCGATCACTGTATTTCGCCGTGGTTCGCGGCGCAGCCCGAAGGTGGGCATTGTCGCGCAGCGCGGCAAGTTCCTGCTCAAGCGTCGCGCCGCCGACCGGGCGCACCACCAGCGCGTCGCGTTCGCCCACAACGTACAACGTCTCCTCACCGCCGCCGGGTTCCCGGCGCCGCGCCTCATCCCGACCGCCACCGACGGCGCGACCTTCGTCGAGTGCCAGGACGGCGTATACGAGCTCTTCGCGTTCGTCGCCGGTGAACCGTTTCAGCGGACACCCAGACAGGCCCATGAGGCCGGGCGAACGCTTGGTGCGTTTCATCGCGCTACGGCCGGGTTTCCGGCGGCGTTGCCGGCGCCGCGCGGTGACTACCACGACGCCGCCGCAATCCGTACCGGACTCTGCGCGATCGGGTCGAACCTCAAGTCGCACGACAGCTTCACCGGCGACGAAGCGGAGCTCGCGTCGCTCGTCCAGTGCCTGCTGGAAGCCTACGACTGCGCATCCGACGCCGTGAACCGCCTCGGCTATGCAACGCTCCCCGCGCGCATCATCCATTCCGACTGGCACCCCGGCAACATGCTCTACAGACGCGACCGCATCGTCGCCGTGTTCGACTACGACAGCGTACGCATGGCACCCCGTGTCGTGGATGTCGCGAACGCCGCGTTGCAGTTCGCCATGGTGGCGTCCGGCGACCCCGACACCTGGCCCGACCACGTCGACGAGGACCGGTTCACCGCTTTTCTCGCCGGCTACGAATCCCTCGATGAGCTCCTGCCGCACGAGCTCGACAGCATCCCACACCTGATGGCCGAGGCGCTCGTCGCCGAGTGCGTCCCCCCGATCACCGAGACCGGCTCCGTCGGCCGGCATTCCGGCTTTCGTGTGCTTCAGATGGTCCGGCGCAAGACGGCCTGGCTCACCGCCCACGGCGACCACCTCGTCGCCGCAGCCCGCCCGTGAACGTCTGCCGATCACGGCATCACGGGCCGACCCACGAACGCATCCCGGACCCGCCAGCAAGGTTTCCACCCCACCGATCTTGCCGCGGGGCGTCGCCGCGGGGCGCCTGCCGCGCGGCACGCCGTCGGCGGAGATGCAGTGTGTGCGCCGGCCGACAACATCCCACGACGGTCATCCAGGCCATACTCCTCACCGCCGGTTGCATCCTCGCCGCTGCGCCAAGCGGGACGGCAACAGCCGCGCCCGCGCGAACCGCGGCCCGTATGCCGGGCGAGCCTGCCGTGCCCGGGCTTCGCGTGACGGCGCCGCCGGCGACCGGTGAGTCTCCCGTCGGCGCGCGCGGCGGGGCCGCCGT
>JBHHVO010000109.1:0-9936 GCA_046754365.1 Phycisphaerae bacterium
GTAGCAGGGGCGCCCGGTGCGGTCGCGTGACCGGACGACGACGACGGCGGGTTGGTCCGGGACGGTGGCGGCCATGCGTGGGAGATGAGCGGCGATGTTGGCGTCGAGCGGTGCGTCGGCGGGCGGCATGACGTTGTCCGTCTTCGGCGGCTGCGCGGCTGGCAGCACGGGTCGTACGGTCGGTGGCGGCTTCATGGCAGCACGCTCGCCGGTGGGGTGGTGACTTGAACTTGCGAGCACGCTTGAGTCTGCCAGTAGGGTTGTTTCATGGCAACACGGCCACCGTGGCGGTTGCGTTTCGGGGTGTCGGCGCCGCGGGTTGTGCGGTCGCCGGCATGCCTGCGTCACGGCGGGCTGGACCCGGGGGTGCGGTTGTGAGCGGGAGTCTTCGGCGTTTCGCGCCAAGGATGACCACGCGCGTGGGGTCGATGATCGCTGTGATGTCGCGGATGAAGGCGTCGGTGCATGCGACGCGCATGGCGGGGTTGCACTGGATCTGCGCGACGTGGCCGCCGGTCGTGTGCACATCGAGGTAGACCGGGCACAACCCGCGGTGTGTCTTGATGACGGCCACGATGTCGCGTAGCGGCGTATCAAGGTCGACGGCGATGATGACGGCTACGGCGCTGGCCTCGACGGCGCGATCGGCGGTGACGACTTCGGTGACGCGGAGCGACGGTTGCTCGCGTTTGCGATCCACCTGCCCCTTAAGGAGCACGATCGCGTCGGGCTTGAGTACGGCGCGGTACTTGACGAGGTCGTCCGGAAAGACGATGGCCTCGATCTTACCGCGGAGGTCTTCGAGGGACACGATGCCCATGGCCTTACCGGGTTGGCGGCCGCCTCGTGCGGTGACGGTTCGGATGGTGGAGATCATACCGCCGAGTACGACGTCGTCACCGTCGCTCCTGGCGGCGAGGTCGACGGTTGTCGCGGTGGCGCAGGCGTCGAGAAGGCGCTGGTGTTGCGTGAGGGGGTGTTTCGTGACGTAGAAGCCAAGGACGGCCTTTTCCCGCGCGAGCATTTCGGCCTCGTCCCATTCGGCGCGTCCGAGCGCTGGCGGCGCGGTGGTTTCGGCATCATCGCCCCCGAACATGGTGCCTTGCCCGTCGCGCCGGTCGCGCTGCACGGTCTGCCCGGCGCCGATGGCGTCGTCGAGCTTGTCGAAGAGGGCCTTGCGCATACCGCCTGTGGTATCGAACGCCCCGGCGCAAATGAGGGCCTCGATCGTGCCGCGGTTGGCGGCGGTGAGGTCGACGCGTTCGCAGAAGTCGAAGAGGTGCTTGTAGGGGCCGCCGCGTCGGCGCTCCGCGACGATGGCGTCGGCCGCCTTGGCGCCAACGCCCTTGATGGCGCCGAGTCCGAAGCGGATGGTGCCGATGGTGTTTGGCGTGTTGGCGCCGGGCTTGATCGCGGTGGCGGCCGGTTCGTGTCGCGCCGTGGGCATCGTGGTGGCCTGGTCGCCGGGTGCATCGCGGTCGTCGGCTTGCTCGACGATGAAGTCGAGTTCGGACGCGTTGACGTCCGGCGGTGCCACGGCGATGCCCATTTCGGCGCATGCGTGTCGGTAGTCGGCGACCTTGTCGGTGTTCGCCATCTCAAAGGTCATGAGGGCGGCCATGAACTCGACGGGGAAGTACGTTTTCATCCATGCGGTTTGGAACGCGATGAGTGCATACCCGGTGGAGTGGGCCTTGTTGAACGCGTAGCCGCCGAATTTGAGGATGTCCTCGAAGACTTCGGTGGCGACGGCGCGTTTGACGCCGTTTTTCTCGCAGCCGGCGACGAACGGCCCGCGCATGGCCTCGATCATGTCGGTCTTTTTCTTGCTGATGGCCTTGGCGAGACGGAACGCGGCCTTGAGTTCGATGCCGCCGAGTCGGTTGACGATGCGCGAGACCTGTTCCTGGTAGACCATAATGCCGTAGGTCTCTCTGAGCACGTCGGTCATGATGGGATGTGGCGTCGTCCATCGTCGGCCGTGCTTGCGGGCGATATAGTCGGGGATGTACTCCATCGGTCCGGGACGGTAGAGGGCGTTGGCGGCGATGAGGTCCTCGATGCGGTTGGGCTTCATTCTCATGATGACGTCGCGCATGCCGCCGGATTCGAACTGGAAGATGCCGCGCGTGTCGCCGCGTACGAAGAGTTGGTAGACGTTCGGGTCGTTGAGGTCGAGGTGTTCGAGGTCGATGGGTTTGGCCGTCGTGCGTTCAGCGAGCTCGCGCGCGCGTTCGAGCGTGGTGAGGGTTCGCAGGCCGAGAAAGTCCATCTTGAGCAGGCCGACCTTTTCGACGGTCGGCCCGTCGAACTGGGTGACGAGTGTTTCCTGTCCGGCGGCCTTGTAGAGCGGCAGGAAGTGAACGAGGGGTTTGTCGGCGACGACGACGCCGGCCGCGTGCACGCCGGCGTTGCGTGCGACGCCTTCGAGGCGCCGCGCGACGTCGATGATGTGCGTTACACGCGCGTCGTCGTTGTAGCGTCTCTTGAGCTCGGGCTCTTGTGCAAGGGCCTTGTCGAGCGTCATGTTGAGTTCGGCGGGGATGAGCTTGGTGAGCTCGTTCGCGTCGGCGAATCCGAGCCCCATGACGCGGGCGACGTCTTTGACGGCGGCCTTGGCCTTGAGCGTGCCGAACGTGATGATCTGTGCGACGTGGCCGTACTTGTCGCGGACGTAGTCGATGACACGGGCGCGACCGTTCTGGCAGATGTCGAGGTCGATGTCGGGCATCTCGTCTCGATCGGCGTCCATGAATCGTTCGAAATAGAGGCCGTAGCGGATGGGTTCCGGCGCGCTGATGTAGAGACAGTACGCGACGACCGAGCTGCATCCGCTGCCGCGGGCGCCTACGGGGATATGCTGGGCGCGGGCAAAATGGACACAATCCCACACGATCAGGAAGTAGCTCGCGAAGCCCTTGCTCGTGATGACGTCGAGTTCATAGTCGATGCGTTCGCGAAGCGCCGGCCCTACATCGCCGTATCGCTCGGCGGCGCCCTGGTAGACGAGTCGGCGGAGGTATGCAGCGTCATCGAGCGGGCGACCGGCGTCGTCGCGGATGTCGCCCGGCACGGTATAGACGGGGGCGTAGCGCGCGGTAAGGTCGAGCTCGACGTCGCACATGTCGGCGACATGGAGCGTGTTGTCGATCACGTCGAGGTGGTCGGGGAAGAGCGCGACCATCTCGTCGGTGGTCTTGAAGTAGAACTGGTCGCTTGGGAATCGGAAGCGGTCTTCGTCGGTGATGAGGCTGCCGGTGTTGATGCAGCAAAGCACGTCGTGGGCCTCGACGTCGCCGTGGTCGAGGTAGTGGACGTCGTTGGTGGCGATCGCGGCGACGCCGAGCCGACGGGCCATGTCCAAGAGCTCCGGGTTGAGCGCGCGCTGCTGCTCCATGCCGTGGTCCTGGAGCTCGATGAAGAATCGGTCGGGGCCGAAGATGCCGAGGTAGGTCTTGGCGATGTCCTCGGCTGCGGCTCGGTCGCGGTGGAGGAGGGTTTGCGGGATCTCGCCGGCGAGGCATGTGCTCGTGCAGATGAGGCCGCCGGAGAGCTCGCGGAGGATGTCCTTGTCGATGCGCGGCTTTCGGTAGAAGCCCTCGGTGTAGCCGATGCTCGCGAGGTGCATGAGGTTTCCAAAGCCGTCGCGGTTCATCGCGAGCAGTAGGAGGTGGAACGCGTCCTTGCCGTCGACTCGTTCCCTGGCGCGTCGATCGCCGCGGGTGAGGTATGCCTCGCATCCGAGGATGGGCTTGACGCCGGCCCGTCGTGCGGCCTGGTAGAACTCGACCGCGCCGAAGAGGTTGCCGTGGTCGGTGATCGCGACGGCGGGCATGCCGAGGTCTTTGGCGCGCCGCACGAGCGCCTCGATGCGCGTGGCGCCGTCGAGGAGGCTGTAATGCGTGTGTACGTGGAGGTGTACGAAGGACGGCTTAGCCACTGATCGCACCCGTGAACATGATCATGAACCTCATCCCTTGAGCGTACGGAAGGGCGTCCCGTGCGCGTCACTATGAACGTACCCGTGACCGCCACCGCAAGCACACGTATGAACGCGGTCAGACCGTCACGGTCCGCGGTCGTAGACGTTGCACGCACGCCCCGCGGTCGTAGACGTTACACGGCGGCGGGCGGCTTGCGGACGCCGACGATCCGCTCGGCTCGCGACCCAAGGCCGGCATCGGCCCGGTCGGCCGCATCGTACCGCCCCGGGGGACACGGTCCAGCGATCCGCCTGGTGCAGGCGTGGTCGGGGCGTTTCGCCGTCCTGTTGAAACCGGAGACCTCACAGCCCGATCGGGAAGCCTCTTTCAGGCCCGCGGTCGCGAGGGGGCGGTCGCGTGTCGCGAGCAAGCAGCGCTCCCTTACGGTCGCGGTTCGGTTCCGTTCCTTCGGATCGCGGCTCGGGGCTTGTCGGCGGGCCGCGGGGGTGGTAGACTATCGGCGTCATTTTGTTGTGCTTCCTTGTGTTTGGTGTTGGGGTGCCCGTCTTGGGAGGCTTGTCATGGCGATGTCTTCGGGACGTTTGGCGGTGGTGTGTGCGGCTGCATGGTTGTCGTGCGCCGGTGCGGTAGGTTCGCGCGCGGCGGCGGCGGGGCGGATCTATCGGCTTGACGCAGAGAGTACGTTTCAGCACGGGTGCTTCGATCCGTGTACCTGCCCGATCGGTGACGAACTCAACGTGCGGGGCACGTTCTCGGTGCAGTTCGGCGGCGTCGGCGATGTGATGAACTTTTATCACGTCCGGGATGTGAACTGGCTCGTAGCCACGCCCGATGGGGATATTCGGATCACCGGCGGCGGGACGTACGCGGTGTCGAACGCGGGCCCGGACATGCAATGGCTGGAACTCGATCTCGTCGTCGGCGATTTACCGGTTCAGCATTTCTTCAGCGACGCGGTGCCGACGGGTGACGGCCTGTCACATATCGACCTTACGATCTCAGTCAATGGGATCTACTGCCTCGATACGGTGATCCACGTTGTGGCGACGCCGGTCTCGCCGGCCGAGATTCTGCGGTTGACGTTCTCCGACAAAAGCACGTTTCAAGAGGGGTGCTGGGACCCGTGTGACTGCCCGTTGTCGGAGCTGATGCCGGTGTCGGGTGGGTTCGGACTGGTGGTGCTGTCGCAGAACGCGGTGTTCGCGGAGTACGCCGTGGTGGATGTGCATTGGTTGGCGCGCGGCTCGAACAATGCGCTGCTGTTCGTGCCGGTGACGGGGGTGGGCACGTACACGGTGGGGGGCGAGGTCGCGTCGGTGCACCGGTTGAGTGTTGATCTTGTCGTGGCGGGCGATGCCCCGACACATTTCGACAGCGGACTCGTCGCCGGGGGCGGCGCGTTTCCGACCATCGACATCCTCATATCCATCAACGGCATGGTGTGCTGGGATCGCGTGTTCGATTTGCTCGCGGTGCCGAGCGAGTAAGCGCGCGTGCGGAGACCGCAGCGGTGCACCCGTGTCTCGGGTGTATTGTGGACGCGGCTGGCAGCGCTCGGGGTTGTTCTGCGCGCTACGTCCGGCACGGGGGCCGGACGCTACGGTTGGCACGGGGCCGGACGCTACGGGTGGTGCGGGGCCGGATGCCACGGGTGGCACGGGGGCCGGACGCTACGGGGGGCGGCTACACGTTCTTGAAGTGTTCAAACGACTGGAGGCAGCGGCGACAGTAGTGTATGGACCTGCAGAGCGTGGGGCCGAAGATCGATTCGAGTTCGGTGTCGGTGGCGTTGCAGTTCGGGCATGGGACGGCCTCGAGCGTGGCGAGCACGGACCCCTCGGTCGGGCGGGCCCGTTGTCGTCCGTCTCTTCTCGGCGGTGCGATGCCAAACCGCTGCAGCTTGTCTCGGCCGGTCGGTGTGATCCTGTCGGTGGTCCAAGGCGGGTCGAACACGATGTTGACCGTGGCGTCCGATTCTCCGATCGACGCGAGCGCGTCGGCGATGTGCAGGCGGATGTGGTCGAGGGCCGGGCACGCGGCGAAGGTCGGTGTGAGATCAACGACGAGTGTGTCGTCGATCGCGCGGATCGCGGCGATCATCCCAAGCTCGACGACGCTAACGACGGGGATCTCGGGGTCCGGCACGTGGGTGAGGGCGTTCCAGGCGGCCTGGATTCGGTCGTCCGGCGCGTCGCCGTGGCTCGGGGCGTCGGTGCGGGGTTGTTGGGCCATCGGGGTTACCAGTCGGCTGTTGGGTCCGCGCTGTAGACAAGCTGCATCCCGCGCAGCAGTGTGGCGAGGGCGTCTGAATGTCGGCCGTGGCGCCCGCCGTAGTGCGGTTCGACGTTTGTCGGCACGGTAAGGCCGGCGTCGACGAGGACGGGGGCGACGGCCGACTCCCACTGGCGGGAGAGGTCGTGCTCGCGTGGGCAGACGCGGGCTTGTGCGAGCGTTTCATCTGCATCGGTCGGCTCGAAGAGACCGAGCGCATGGGGGTAGGCGAGGTCAAGGGCGCTTTGCATGCGTCGATGGCTCTCGTCGGTCGCGGCGCCAACCCTCAAGATCCAGGTTCGCCCGTGCAAGAGGTGGTACTTCTCTTCGCTGCGAAGTTTCCGCGCGACGTGGGCGAGCGGCGCGTAGGTGCTGTCGGCGAGGACGGCGAGCCGGACGCTTTCGGCGCTGTCGTAGAGGAACTGGCGGAGCAGGCTGAACGCCCAATCTCCGTTGGGCAGGCATACGAGCGACGCGCAGCGAAACTCGCCGGGACTTCGGCCGAATGCCAGCGTGTCGGGATCCGGCTCACCAAGGTCATGCAGCAGGCGATAGAACGTCTGGGCGTGGCCCATCTCGTCCTGCGCCATAGACGAGAACGCGATGTCCTCTTCGAGGATCGGCGCGAGGCCGGTCCACTCGGAGTCGCGATGTCCGATGACGAGCTCATCGTCGGCGATGCGGTAGAGGAGATCGATGACGGCGTGCCGCGTCGGCCCGGCGAGGGGCGGCGCGTCAGACGGCGCGGCCGGGGCGTCGTCAGGCTGCGCGGCGCTTGCGGCGTGGTCGTTGATCGGATGGGTGGTCATGCGTCGCGGCCTTGCGTGCTATCCGCGCGGATCGTTTTGGGTGTGCGGTATCCCCAGGATTCGCGGTAGCTCTTGTCGGTGACGTGTTCGAACATGTCGGCGTCGTCGTATGGGCTGGCGGTGATCGCGGCGGCGGGCACGACCCAGAGGTTGACGCACGCCTGCCGCCTGGCGTATTGCTCCTTGGCGAGGATGAGGGCCATGTCCGCGTCGGTCGCGTGGATCGACCCGACGTGGACGTGCGGCTCGCCGCGCGCCTGTTGGTGGAAGACTTCGAAGATGGGCCATTGGGTGTCAGACATCGGCGGTCAGTTCGCCTCCGGGATCGGGATCGGCCGCTTGGCGGCGGCGGCGGCGAGGGCCTCGCGAACCCATCGGCCTTGCTCGTGGGCGAGTCGGCGGGTCTGGACGCGGACGGCGGACATCGGTCCGCCGCCGCGTACGACACGTTTGAACTCGTCCCAGTCGGGTTCGGTATAGCGCCATTGCCCGGTGTTGTCGTCGAACCGGAGTTTGTCGTCGGGCGGCGTGAGGTTGAGGTCGAGCATCTTGGGGACGAACTGGTTGAGGAACTGCTGCCGCTGTTCGTCGTTGGTCTTGAGCTTGATGCGCCAGCGCATGAGGAGCTCGGTGTGCGTGGAGACCTTGTCGGCGGGCCCGTGGAACATCATGATCGGCTGCCACCACCGGTTGATCGCATCCTGCAGCATGTCGTGCTGGGCGGTGGTGCCGGTGGCCAGAACGACGCACATCTCATAGCCGTGCTTGAGGTGGAACGCCTCCTCGTAGCAGATGCGCTTGAGCGCCCTGGCGTACGGCCCGTAGGATCCCTCGGCCATCATGGACTGGTTGACGATGGCGGCGCCGTCGATGAGCCAGGCGATCATGGCGACGTCGCCCCATGTCTCTGCGTCGTAGTGGAAGACGTTGGAAAACTTGCTCTTGCCGGCGATGAGCTCCTCGATCATGTCCTCGCGACTTTTGCCGAGCGTTTCCGCCGCGCGGTAGAGAAGTTGCGCGTGTCCGACCTCGTCCTGCACTTTGGCGCAAAGGGCCATCTTGCGCTTGAACGTCGGCGCATGCGGGATCCATTTCCCCTCGGGCAACGCGCCGCAGATTTCGCTGTTGGCGTGTACGTGGATGAGGCGTATGAGCTGTTGCCGGTAGGCGTCGGGCATCCAGTCGGCCGGTTCGATCTTCTCGCCGCGGTTGATCCGCGCCTCGAACGCCGCGAGCCTTTGCTCATACTCGGCGCGGGGCAGTCCGTTCGTGTCTTGATCGATCGCGACAACCATGCCGGCTTCTCCCTGGTCAACGCAGGTTCGTGTTCAACGCGCTTGTACGTTCGACGCGCCGGGCCGTTCGATGCTTGGGGCTACGCCGGGCGACGCGTCGGCGCGCGACCGAGCCGCCGGTGATCTGCGCACCGGCGCGGGGCCGCGGGATCGCGCTCATGTGCCCCCTCGCCGAAGTCCGTTGAGCAGCAGCTCCGTGAGCTTCCTGGCGATCTCCTCGGGTGTCATCGGGCCGTCCGGGCGGTACCACTGATAGATCCAGTTCATCGATGACAGGATCAAGAGCGTCGCGAATTTCTCATCGACGTCGGCGAGGGTGCCTTCCTCGATGCCGCGCCGGACGAGATCGCGCAGCATGCGCTCATACTCGTGGCGGCGCTGCGCGAAGTCCTCGCGTCGGTTGTCGGTGAGGTTCCGCCATTCGTTGGAGTATACGGCGGCGGCGTCGAGGTCGCTCGTGATGACCCGGACGTGCGCAAGGATCATGCGGCGCAGTTTTTCGATCGTGAGCAGGTCGGCGTCGATGATCGGGCGGACGGCGGCGAAGAAGCTGTCGGCGGCGGCGGTGACGATGTCCCAGAGAAGATCGTCCTTGCTGTCCATATGGGTGTAGAGGCTGCCACCCTTGATGTTGAGCGCGTTGGCAATGTCGCGCACGCTGGTCGCGTGAAATCCGCGCTGGGCGAAGAGCCGCTCGGCGGTTGCGCGAAGCTGATGCTTTCTATCGTGTACTGCCTCTGCCATCCATGGGCTCCGTGGCGCCGCTTTGTGTCACCCTTGCATCGACGGCGATTCCCGTCAGGCTAACAAGCGCTCGTTTGTTTGGTTGCATTGTGACGTCTGCCGCGCCGGCTGTCAACCGGCGGGGCTACGGCGCCGGCGGCACGCGCGCCCATCGACTGTCACATCCAGCCCAGCCGATGGGCCTACGGCCGAGGCCACACGACTTCCGTCCCCTTCGGGGTAAAGCCCAACATGAATCGTTGTGCCAAGCCAACGCCGAATTGGTAGACCTCCGGCGGTAGTTGCCGGTCCAGCGGCATGAAGTGCGCCGGTGCGTGTCGGGACGACGTGGCCACCGAGGCCAGGGCCACCGGCTTCAATTCTGGATAAGTTGCTTGGACACATATGGTTACGTTGTCTGTCACGGCGTGTTATCCGTCGATCACGCGGCGGCCGGCTCGTCTGGCACGCCGGGTGTTATGGATTGGCGGGAGACGGGGTCCAGTGGCTCCGCGGGGTGAGGAATGGAACACGGTAGACATGCGAGACGACACGAGACGCGACATCGGATGCGACGCACGATCTGGCGCCGGATGCACACCGGCGCCGGACGTCGGATGTGATACCGGCAGCGCGGATCGTGACGCGTGCCCGGTGGTGGGCTGGGCCGACGTGGGCCGGCTGGTGCGGCAAACGACGTTGGACGCGGTTGCGCTGCATTTCGCGGCGATCGCGTCGGCCGGCGGTGATCGCGATGTGGTGGTGCCGCATGTGTCGCGGGCCGCCCGTGCTGAAGCGGTGCGCCGAGAGCGGTTCGGGGTGGATCGGCCGTGAGCAGCTACGGATTGTTCCTGTCGGCGGCGGGCATGCAGGTGAATGATCACCGGCAGACGC
>JBHHVO010000110.1:0-9869 GCA_046754365.1 Phycisphaerae bacterium
AACACCTTCCTTCCTTCAGGATCGTTTTCGGCTGGCCCCCAGTTCCCCATGGTTTGGCCCTGGCGACCCGACCGTGCCCGCGCATGCGCACGCCCCCACCGGTCGGCCCCATCGCGATAGTGTAACGCGATCCGGACGCGATATGCAAGTTCGTCGGTCGAGCGGCGTCGTGGACGCGGGTCTATGCCCGCCCGCGGGCACCCCACTCTTCGCCGAGGGCGAAGGATGGGCACTCAAGCGGCGACCGTCAGTCCTGCTCGGGGGGCTCGACCGTTTCGTACGCGATGCCGTCCAGCATGACCACGACACGGTCGCCCAGTGCGAAGCACTTCGCCAATTCGGGGTGCTGGCGGACGAGGTCGAAGTATGCCTCGGAGAAGAGCTCGACCTTGGATGTCTTGTCGTTCTTGTCATACGCGGCGTCGACCCAGCGGTCTTGGACGCGGTAGAACGTCCGCGTGCCGACGCGCTGTACGGGTTGCATGGGCCGGCCGGCGTCAGACTCCGTATCCTCGTCGCGTGCCAGCATCTCCCCTAGAAACAGGAGTGTGTCGACGGTTTCGGCGGAACGCAGGGCGTTGGCCTCCTCGGAGTCGGCCACCGCAGCGGCGCCGAGCTTCGCACCGCGGATCTTGCGCGCGCGACGCCGGACTTGTGGTCTGGCGCCGGATCCGCCTCCGCCGCCCGACGCAGCAGGGGATGCGGGCACCTGATGACCGTACGAGATCTCTTGCAGCGCGTCGGCCATCGGGCTGTTGATGACCCTGCCGCCCACCGCGACCCGCCCCGGCTCGGTCACGAGGTAGGCCGTGTACGGCGTGACGATGCCGTACTCGGTCGCGAGTTGCACGATCGTGTCTTTGAGTTCCGTGGTTTCGCCGTGGAGGCGGATTTGATCGAGCAGATACCCGACCTTGCGCGTCGCCCAGAGTCGCGGCAGGAACGTGTGCGTTCGGTTCTCGCTAGGGAATGTGGTTTCGTAGACGAAGCGTTCCGTTGTGCCGCGGCGCGTGCCGGTCAGTTCGACCGCGTGAGACCCGGCGCCGGTGTAGCGCCCGGCCACGACGAGTTCCGTGCCGGCGAAAAGATCACCGAGCTTGGGCGGATACATATCGCGTACCGTCAGGCCGCCGAGCGACAGCGACAAGTCGGCCAACACCGGGTTCGTCACCTTGCGGTAGAAACTCGACAGCGTCAGCTCCAAGTCCTCTCCGGGTTGGACATAGTCACGGGCGCCGCGGTTCTGCTCGGCGAGTAAATCCAGCAGCCGCGTGTTGACATCGTTCCCAACACCGAACACGAACAGGCGGACGCGCCGAGCGTTCTTGTTTTGAACGGCCTTGAGAATGTCGTCGGGGTCCGTTACGCCGATGGTCGGCTGACCGTCCGTCAGGAAAACGATGAGATACGGCCGGTGGTCGTCGCGCCCGGGTGCGGTGGCGAGCGCGGTGAGCAGCGCGTCGTGGATGTTCGTGCCGCCGTTCGCCTTGAGCGCGTCGGCGAACGCGCGGGCGTCGTCGATGGTCTCCTTGCTCGCGTCCACGAGCGCCGGGCGGAACGGCACGGGCTCGTGCGAGAACGGGATGATGTTGAACCGGTCTTGGGGATGGAGATTCTCCAGGCAGAACTTGAGCGCGTTTTTCGCCTGTTCCATCTTTTCGCCGGACATGCTCCCGGACGCGTCGATGACGAAGGAGATGTCCTTGGGCAGCACGTCGCCGGCGGATGTGTGGGCGGGTGGTGCGATCCGTACGAGGAAAAACCCGTCCTGTCCGGCGTCGCGAAACGTGAGCACGCTCAGGCCGAACTCCTTGTTGCTGAGTGTATACAAGAGCTCGAAGTCCTTGTCGGCGCGGACGTTTTTGCCCTCGAAGCTCACGCTCGCCTTGTGGTCGCCGTTGCGGCTGACGGCCACCGCGTGCGACGGACTGAACACGCTCTTGATCGGCGTCGCGCTCGAGACGTTGACCACGACGCTCACGAGCTCGATCGGCGGCGCCGATCCGCGATCCGTCTTGAGCGGATAGCGATAGCGCACGAGGCCGTCGTCGGTTGTAAGCAACTGCGTGTACGACAGCCGCACCCGCGCCTCAGCCTTGGGCTGAATCGGGAAGATGCGGGCGCGGAACATGCGCGACCCGATGTACTCCAAAAGCGCCGGATCGCGCATCCGCGCGACGATCGACTCGTATACCCGCCGCGCCTCCTCGACGCCGAGGAGTTTCCCCTCGATCTCCCGTCCGTCGATGTACATGCTGAATCCACTCAGCGCCACGTCGTCCGGCAACGGGAAGATGTACGTGCCCTCTACAGGAGCGTTGTACGGGTTGAAGAACACTTGCTCGATCGACGTGACGGCGACGGCGTCCACGATCTTCGCATCGACGGCGTGTCGGCGCAGTGGTAACTGCATGTCGCGGCGCGGCATCGGGCGCGGCCAACGGGGACGCGGCGGCATGGGTCGCGGGCCGGGGTGTGGTGGTATCGGATGCGGGCCGGGTCGCGGGGGCATCGGATCCGGGAGCGGTTGCGTGGGCAGGGGATCGACGATAATCGTCTGCGCCCACGCAGGCGCCGCCACCGCACCGATCAGCACCACCGCCGCGAACCACCGTCGAACCATGCGTGTCAACATCGCAGCATCTCCCGTTATGCGCCTATAGCGATCTACACCATCACACCGGGCACGCGATCACACCGCACAAGCACACCAAACGTGCACGCAAAGCGGTCGTGCATGCCGTGGGATCGTGCATGCCATGCGTCCCCAAGCACACGCCAACCACGGCTCCACCGAACCCCGACCGTAACGAGGGGTGTTTGGTTTGCGACGCGCTCATCGCAGGCGACCGTGCGCGCCGGTCATCCGCGTGCGACCATTGGCCGTGCACATCGGCGCCCGGCCGCGGGCACGCACCAACCGACACCGTATTAGACCTCCGGTGCGGCCCGCAGTTCCCCGAAAAACCGGTGAACCAGACGTTTTCCCATGGCGTCGGCGTCGTTACCGACACGTTACCGGTTTACCGGAGGAAGCGTCGGCCACCGACCAGCCCGTGGAAGGACGTCTTGCACACGCTGGCTGCCGGGTTTTCACCGACGAGATGCCGATGCCACACCCGGGGTTCGGCGTGTTTCAGCAAGCCGCGACCGGTCCGTCGTCGGGCATGGGACAACACGGTCGTGTGGCCTGTGGTCCGTCGCGCCGTGGGCCGGCGTATCACGTATCCCGCCATACGCCCGAGAACACCTCGACCGCCGGGCCGGTCATGTGGACGTGATCGTCGTCGTCCCAGTCGATGTCCAGCGCCCCGCCGGGCAGTTCCACCGTGATCGCGCGCCGTGTCCGACCGGTCACCGCGCCGGCGACGCACACCGCACACGCCCCGGTACCGCACGCCCGCGTCGCACCACTGCCGCGCTCCCACGTTCGGACGGTAACGTGTGTGGCCGAGTCGACCCGGACGAAATGCGTGTTGATGCGCTCTGGAAACACGGGCGCATGCTCGAACTCAGGTCCGACCGTGACGAGATCAACCGCGATGAGCGACGTCGGCGGGGCGTTTTGCAGTGCTCGGCCGGTAGCTACCCATCCATTCGGTGCGCCGCGCGAAGACCGATCCGGCCCTGGCCCGCTCGCGGCACGACCCCCATCCGTCCGACCCGGCGCCGGCCGACTCGACGTACCACCACCTGGTGCTTGATTCGCTGCGGTGCCGGTCGCGGGATCACCGTCTCGCGCTGTGTCACCGGCGTGTGGTCCATGCGGCACGGGCCCCGGCGGTTCTATGAACACGACTGCGTGCGGATTCCCCATCGATACGCACGTCACGGTGTACGTAGTGCCCGCAATGGTGATGGGATGATCGACGATGCGCTCCGCATCGATCGTGGCCGGCAGGCTCGACGGCGCCAGCGACGGGCGACCCATGTCGATGCGCACGCGTTCCACCCGCCCGCCGGCCGGCACACATGCCGCGCGTCTCACGCCGGCGTCCGTTTCGATCGCGAGGTCCGGTCCGGCCACGAGACCGTGCTCGACCGCATACTTCGCGACGCACCGGATGCCGTTGCCGCACATCCGGCCCCGTGAACCGTCCGCGTTGTACATCTCCATGCGCACGTCGGCCCGCTCCGACGGCAGGATCAGGATCAACCCGTCGCCGCCGATGCCCGTGTGTCGATCCGCGACCCGCCGCGCGAGCCCGGCCGGGTCGGCCGCCCAGCGCGCCGCGACACCCGAGCCCGACCACGCTGCGCCGACGCCGTCCACGAACACATAGTCATTGCCCAGGCCGTGCATCTTCGTGAACCGCATGGCCGACATTCTACGCCGCGAAGGCCCGGACGACAGCGCAACGACCGCGCCCGACGCTGGCCCTTCAGTCATCACACCCAGACGAGTGCTCCTATCAGCGAGTGAATACACGTTGGGTCGGGTGACCCACTTCGCGTGGATGATACGTGTCGAGCGTCTTCGTAGCGGATTCAGAGCCCGGAGCGTGAGCGCGACGGGTACGTCGAACCACCCCGCGCTCGCGCTTGGGGCTCGGAACAGACCTTCGGTCCGCGAAGCCGGGAGAGATGTCATCGTCTCCCACATGTTCGAGAGACACGGG
Organism: Phycisphaerae bacterium; assembly: GCA_046754365.1. Classification (GTDB taxonomy): domain Bacteria; phylum Planctomycetota; class Phycisphaerae; order UBA1845; family UBA1845; genus JBHHVO01. The sequence goes on from JBHHVO010000110.1 coordinate 4,620, forward strand.
CCACCCGGCCGTTCTTCATCGGGCTGCCACGGGCGCCGCGCCGCGCAGCTCCAGTCCACGGTGCTACTGTATCGGGGTCGCCCCAAGAAAAGCGGGGACGGCTCACGACGTCTTGACGGGAATCATGTCGTCCGTTTGCCGCGTTCGGACGTCCATCTGGTGCGTGCGGAACACGCGGCGTCCGTCGTCCGTGGCATCGCCGATGTGAGGTGAGCCGAATGCGGGGGCGTTCCCCCACCGGCATGGAGAGCGTCAACATGAATGGCATGCGTGGTACTACGGTCGTTACAGTCTTGGGTGCATTGACCGTCGCGGTGTGTACCGGCTGTCCGGAGCGCAAGGAGACGATCACCGTCGCGCGGGACGGCCGCGTCTCCATGGTGATCGAGTACGCTGACGAGAGCGATCAGCTTGTGGCCCCGGACGCGGTGCCGACCCGAGCCGGTGGTTGGGATGTCGTGCGCGACGTGAGACAAGACGGCGATAAGCGGAAGCACGTGTTGACCGCGCGACAGACGTTTCCGCCCGGTGCGCCGCTGCCGCGTCGCTTCGGGCTCCCGGACGACCCCGACGGCGAGATCGTCCTGGACTTTCCGACGACGCTTGAGACCGAGCGCCGGTCGGACGGCGTCTACTATCATTTCCGCCGGGTCTACACGCCGCGGAAGTGGGCGTACGTGCAGTACGATCAGGACCGCATCCAGAAAGAGCTCGATGCCGCGAAACTCGGTGACCAGCCGCTCGATGAACTCAGCCGGCAGGACCGGATTAAGCTGGCCCGACTCGTCGTGTCGTTGGACGCCGCGCGGCATGTCGAGCTGGCCCGGGCGGCGCTGCAGCACGCCGACCCCGACCTCACCCAGGACCACTGGCTCATCGCTCGCCGGGCGCTGCTGCGCGCATACCTCGATCTGAACTATGATGATCTTGTCGACCGATATGTGGACCTTCCGGAAGACGAGCGCGCGGGGGCGTGGGAGCGGGAGGCCGGTCGCATCAAGGCCGCGGCTCACGACGCCCTGGTCGCGGTGCTGCGGCGGCAGGCGGGGTACGACGACGCACGGGTCGCTGGTTTTGAGCGTGCGTTCGAGCACGAGCAGCGCTACTATGACATCACGAACGCGACGGGCGGGCACGCGTTCCACATTCGCGTCCGGATGCCCGGCGACGTCGTCGCCCACAACGCCGACGACATCGACGACGATGGATTGGCATCATGGTCCTTCGACGGCAACGCGTTTCGCGACAGGGAGCACGTAGTGATGATCACGTCGCGCGTTGCCGCGGATCGGTGACCGAGCCGCCGTCGGTGCCATCGGTTGGCATAGGGATCGCGTCCGGATTCGAGCAGTATGGCCGGGACGTCTATGCATGGGCATACCGGCTGCTCGGGTGTCACCATGACGCGCTCGATGTCGTGCAGGACGTGTTCATCAAGTGGGGCGCCCAGTGTGCCAAGGCCGAGCCGCGGCGGCCCCGTGGCTGGCTGCGCCGTGTCACGCTCAACCGGTCCGTCGACCTCATCCGACACCGCGGCGCGGCGCCGGACCGCGCGGCGGACCAGCTCGATGCCGTTGCCCGCGGGCCCGTCGCCGGTGACACGCCGATCGATCCGCTGGATCAGGCCGCGTTGTGCCGCGATGTCGCCGCAGCGCTCGGGCGACTCAGCGAGGTCCAGCGAGGGGTACTTGTCGCGAAGGTGTACGACGGCATGACGTTTTCCAACATCGCGGACGAGCTGGACGTCTCGGTCTCGACGGTGAAGACGCACTACCTGAGGGCGATTACGGCCGTGCGCGATCGGCTCGAACACCGGTGGGGCCGGCCGGACGCATGAAACACAGGCCAAGCGGCGCATCCCCGCGTGGGGCAACCCGAGCGGGGCATCCCGCAAAACGCCCAAGCGGAGCGACCTGATGAACTGCGATGATGTTCAGCGCCTGATGGCCGATGCGGTGGGCGATGAGCTTGCCCCCGCCGACGAAGCGGCGTTTCTCGTGCACGTGGCCGGGTGCGCCGCGTGTCGCGACGCGTACGACCGCCACCGCGGCGCGGTCGCGATCCTGCGTCGCGTCACGGGCCCGCCGCGCGTGACCAGTCAGCCGCGTGCGACGGTGGTGTCGCCAGAGCGGCGCCGGGGTCGGACACGATCGGCCCACCCGATGGCGACGCGCTGGACGCGCGTTCTCGGCTATGCCGCAAGCGTCGTGGTCGCATTCCTACTCGGCCATGGCATACGCACGGGACCGGAACATACCGGCATCGTCGACAACCACGACGCCGACAGCGTGCCCGTGGCGAGCGCCGGACCTGCGACTGACTCCGCGACCTCGCCGTCCATCACGTCGACGACGCCGCCGGGCGGCGCCGCAACCCGCGCGCCGGTCGGCACGCGGCGCGGCTTCCGGGCCGCGCTCGCCGTGGTCCACCGGCGTCATCCCGGGCGTTCCGATCTGGCCAAGGGTCTGATCGCGCTCTTCTCGAAGTAACGCGGCCCGTCATTACATGCCCAGCGCAGCGTCCACTAGATCGGCGTGGTGGGCATTTCCAGGTACGCGGGGGCGACCTGCGCTGCGGATGGGAGGTCCGGGTGTTCCGCGTCATGGCTCGGGTTGACCACGTCGGCGTATCGTGTGCGGAACTCATCCGGCCGCATCTTGGCCTCGGACGCGAGCGCCGCGAGCATGGTTCTGGATTCGAGGTCCTTCTTCTCGAGTCGGATCATGTACGCCCGCGCGACACTGTAGCAATACGAATGCACATCAACCTGTCGGATCCGGGTCCTGTTTGTGGCCGGATCGATCAGTTCCTCGAACGGCACGGGCGCGAGGTTTCCGTTCTGGATCGTGACCATCACGCCGACGGGTACATCATCGTTGTCGTCCAGCAGCAGGCGTACGCCACCGTGGCCGAGCTCTCGTGTGTACCCCATGTCGGTTGTCGTGGGGCGTGCGCAGCGGAGTTCGTAGCCGAGCGTATGGCTGACGATCCTGATCTGGTCGTTGCGCTCACCGAAGCGCCGTCGCAATTCGGTCTTGAGGAGTTGCCCGAGCGGCACTTCGGACAATCGCGGGTGGCCGGCCGCGTCGAGCGGGACGCTGTGCCCGAGCATGCGCGAGAGTTCCTCGGCGTCTCCGAGCTTGTACGCAAGCCCCTCGGCGATCACGGCCACGCCGTCCTCGCGTCCCATCGACCGCCGCTTGAGCATCGCACCCTCGATGACATCGGCGATCTGCGCGATCGACGTCGTATCCGGGAACTCTTCCGGGATGATGCTGAGCGTCGCCCCGGCCGCCTGGCCGATGCCGAGCGCGAGAAACCCCGCCTTCCGGCCCATCGTCACCACGAGGTACCAGCGGTTCGTCGTTCTCGAATCCTCCATGAGGTTCGCGACGATGTCGGCGCCGATGTGCCTGGCGGTGATGAACCCGAACGTCGCAACACCGCCCGGTAGCGGCAGGTCGTTGTCGATCGTCTTGGGTACGTGCACGACGCGGATCACGCCGCTGGCCTGCTCGGCGATGAACCGGGCGCTGAGTGCGGTATCGTCACCGCCGATCGTCAACAGGTGGGTGACGCCGATGGCGCGCAGGCGCCTATACACACGGACCGTTTTTTCTTCATCCGGGACGGCCACGGACGAGTCCGCAAGTTTTGCCTGGCTGAGCAGATTCGTGCGGGCGGTGCGCAACACGGAGCCGCCGTCGAAGTGAATCCGGCTCATGTCCCGGATGCTAAGTTCTCGGACGTGGAGGCTCGGGTCGAAATGTTCGGCGGCCAGGTGCGAGAGTCCGTCGAGGAACCCGACGACTTTGAGACCGTTGTTGATCGCCTCAATCGTCGCGGCCCCGATGACGCCGTTGATGCCTGGCGCGGGACCTCCGCCGACGACGATGCCGAGCGTTCCGGGCAACATGGTGCGCGTACCCCCAATCGAATTCGCGAACATCCTGACACTACATTATCGGCGCGGAATCCGTGGAGGGAAACTTCGGCGGGAAACTTTCGGCCGGCGCCGTCGCGCCGATGCGCATGACCGCTGGCTGACCCTTCCGGCGGCAACGGCGGCGGCACCGTACCGGGGGGGCGTGCGCCCCAGCTTGGCGGTGTGCAGAGATCTGGTGGACGCTTGGGACAAGCGGCATGCGTGCGCCGGCCGGGAGAAGTAGGGCGGCGGCTGCGCCGACGACGGAGGGATGCCGCGACGCAGCCGACCGTCCCATGCATTGGTCGGGATGACGCGGTATCGAGCGAACGAGAGGAGGTACCGCCGTCCAACCCCCTATAGCACCGCGTACCGCGGCGCTGACACGGGCTTGCGGCCGGGAATGGTCCGCCACCTTCCTGGACACCTGGTGCGGCGTAGTCCGGTGGCCGGCGATCCGTCATCGTGGCGCGTGTTTCGTGGCGACGTACGCGTCATGTCGCATGCATGTCACGTCTCGTACGCGTCTTGCGACACGCACGCTGCGGTCGTACGCTGGGTCCCGCAGCCATACGGCGTATGGTGCGGCGTTGTGTTTGGGTCGAGGCGGGGCGGGTGTGCCGTCCACCTCCGGCGTTCTGGTGTGCAGCGATGCGAGGAGATGTCCATGGATCTGAAACGGTGTTTTGTGGCGGGTATGTCGGTCGTGGGGCTTGCGGCGATGGCGACGGGGATCCTTTGGGCCGTGGATCACCGCTCGGCGGAGGCCCATTGCCAGGTGCCGTGCGGTATCTATGACGATGGGGCGCGGATCAAGCGGCTGCAGGAGGACGCGGCTACGATCGCGAAGGCGACCAAGCTGATCGCGGAGCTCGCGGGAGCGCACGACGCCCAATCGCTGAACCAGGCGACGCGGTGGATCAATACGAAGGAGAACCACGCGTCGCACATCATCGAGGTCGTGTCCGAGTACTTCCTGACGCAGAAGGTCAAGGCGGTGACCGCAGGTTCGCCCGGCTATGAAGTGTACCTTCGAAAACTCGCGGATCACCATGCCGTGATGGTGGCGGCGATGAAGACGAAGCAGAAGGTGGATCCCACCGTCGTCGATGCGCTGCAGCATGCGATCGAGCAGCTCGCGACGCACTACAAGAAATAAACCGCCGGTTCAAGCCACGCCCCTGCAACAACAAGCCGGCCGCCGGCGCTATCGCGCCGCGGGAACGATGTCCGCGCGGACGAATGTGCGGACACGGCCACCGTACCTGCACGTTCGGTTTGGCTTTCATGTGGTCGGTGGTACGTGCACCGGCTCGGCCACGGCG
>JBHHVO010000111.1:0-9868 GCA_046754365.1 Phycisphaerae bacterium
GGTGTTGCACATTCCATTGCCGGTGCCGGTTACGCGGCACGCTGCAGGGAATGTGCGCAAGCACTCGAAGCGCTGCGCACCATGGATCCGTCGATCCGGCACTGGCGTGATCTTGTCCCCACACCGGCGGCTCCGGACGACAACGATTCGCTTCGAATTGACAACAACGATGGCGCGGAAGGCGCGGGCTGCCATGCCGCCGCCGCCGTGGAATCGTGTCGCGACCCGGACGCGCGGCCCATGTCGGCACCGGAACCACGCATCCACGGTGGTGACGATACGGGGCATAGGGAAGACGGAAATGAGCAACGGCCGGGGCGCAGCGAACTCATCGCGCGCCTGCCGCCGCTGCTCAGACGGCGCGCCACACATATCATTTCGGAGAATGCCCGCGTGCGACGGGCGGTGTCGTACCTGCGCGGCGGGCGAATCTCTGCATTCGGGCTGGTCATGACCGCATCGCATGCATCGCTGCGCGATGACTTCGACGTGTCATGCGACGCGCTCGACACGGCGGTGTCTGCGGCGCTGTCCGTAGCCGGCGTCTACGGCGCACGTATGACGGGGGGTGGATTCGGTGGTTGCGCGATCGCGCTCGTCGCCGAAGAAAGAGTCGGTGATGTGAGGACCGCCGTCGTCGATGCGTCTCAACGGCGCGGCCTGGCGCCGCCCACCGTGTTTCCGGTTATGTCCTCGGCCGGCGCGGGCGTCGTCTGGCGAGCGTGCCCGGTGTGACCGGTCATGGGCGCGGCGCGATCGGGATGGATTGGATGCGCGGATGTAATGCTACCAATCAAGCGGATGCGTGGCGCGGAACGGATCAAGGGGAGCAAGCGCGTCGACTACACGTTCGGCGCCGCATGCCGCTGATGAGCCCGAGGCCGAGCGACGCCAGCAACGTGGCCCCCGGTGCGGGAATCACGGAGAAACCATCGACGATCAGGTCCGCCAAGCCCGGGATGGGCTCAAGTGTCTCCACTATGTCGAACGTGGTTGCAAGGAAGTCAATGGCAAGCGTGGTCGGCAGCGCGTCGGTGGGGAGCGTGCCCGCAACGACACCGACGTCGAGATTGATGTCGAGCGCCGGATTCGCCGGCGTGACGACGTATCGCTCCGCCAGAACGTCCACGACGATATCGCCGCCCATGCCGGGGATAACCACCGGCCCACCGAGCGTATCGAATGCGAGTACATAGTCGGTGACGGCGCCGGGGTACGCGCCGATGGTCGGATCCGGATCGGCATCCATCGTGGCCGATTCGAACAGGTACGTGAACACGAATGTATCACCGTCCGCGAGCCCCGCGAGCGCGCCACTGAACGGATCGATCACATCGACGGTACCGGTAAACTCAAACGGGATCAGCGAACCGCGCGCGGTCGGCGCTGATGCCGCGATGAGCAGGCCGACGAATAGAGATAGGCGTTGTATGGTATTCATAGTCAGTCTTGCCTCCACCCGATTCATGTATTGGTGCCGATACGACGTCATGTTACCGCATAGGGAGCCGACATGTCAAGGACTAATGGATTCGGCGTCCGGTCCGAGACGGACGCAAACGTCGCATGTTCCGAACCCCGACCATGAGAAAGGGCTCTTCGGGGGTACCTGGAGGTTCGTCCGAAAACCTCGGAGAAGTGTTGACCAACAGGCTGAGAACGGAATCTGCCGCGCGGCTGTATGAAGTCTGGACCCACGCCCGCCAAGTCCGTATCGGTGATCCTGTATTCCTATAATGTGATCCGCCGATAATGGGTTGATATCGCGTGCGGCGGGGTACGTGTGGCGCGGGCGGGGATGATGCGAGAGTGGGCTCGACGGCGTCGCGCCGGCGAGGCGCGGTGTGTGGCAACGGCGAGCGCCGACCCGATGTCACGCCGCCTGAGCCCGCATAGTAACGGTGCCCGCGCTGGAGCACGCTCGCGCTGTCCGAGGCCCGAATCCGTGACCACTTCTTGCGTCGCCCGGCCGGTGCCGGCGTCCGCCGGAGCGGTGGGGCTACGGGGCGATGAGCGTGACCGCGCTGGTCGTCGTGCGGCCACCCGCATCCGTGACGGTGAGGCTGATCGTGTGCGGGCCGGCGCCGGCGGCGCCGGCGTGCCAGACATACGCCACCGTCGATGTTTGACCCGCGACGGCGGTCGCGAATGTCGAGGCGCCGTCCACGCTCCACGCGATCGCTGCCAGACCGTCGGCGTCTTCGATGTCGGCCGTGATCGTAACGTTGCCCGTCACGGACGTGCCGTCCGGTGGTGACACGAACGTGATGCGCGAGGCAGTCACGTCAGCGGTGGCGTCGGCGTTGATCGTGACGGTTACGGCACGGGTGACCGACGTGTTGCCGGTCGTATCGGTCGCGACAAACGACAACACGTAGCTGCCGGGGGCGAAGTCGGTGGGATCGATGACAAAACGGTATGGAGATCGCGTGTCGCTCGCGTACGGGGCCGCGTTGATGAACATCGCGACATCGGCGACGCCGTTTGTGTCGGCGGCCGTGACGCGCACGACCGTGCGGCGCGAGAGGACGGCGCCGTCCTCCGGCGCGACAACGGCCAGCGTCGGCGATGCGGCGTCCGGCACCACCTCAATCGTCATCGCGCGCTCCACCGCCGCGAGCGCGTTGATCGAGCCGGCCCCGTACGTGTCGTCCCGCCCGGCGACGCCGCGGTCGACGGCGGTGTCGGTCAGCGCCGCCGCGAGCGACCCCGGCGGTAGCTCGGGACGAACCGACCACGCCAGCGCAGCCACGCCCGTCACGACCGGTGCCGCAAACGACGTGCCCGTCGCCCATTTGTACGCGCCGCCACGGGCGGTTGTGCGGATCGACACACCTGGTGCCGCGAGGTCCACGAATGGGCCTCGATCGGAGAACGCGGCCGCGACGTTGGTGTCGTCGATCGCGCCGACAAACAGGGCCTGCGCGTAACCGTCCGCAAGATCCAACCCACCGGCGTTGCCGGCGCTGATGACCACGAGTGCGCCGCGCCGGAACGCAACCTCGGCGGCGGCTCGAACCACGCTGTTGGACCAGAGCGGTGCGAAGCTCACGTTGACGACGCGCGCGTCGCGGCTTACGGCCCAAACGATGCCCTTGGCGATCGCGCTCGCCGTCGCGCGTCCGAATCGGTCGGCGACCCGCACGGCGATGATCGGGCTCTCCCACGCCACGCCGGCGACGCCGATACCGTTGTCCGCGATCGCGGCGGCCACGCCGGCGACCTGCGTGCCGTGGCCGTGCAGATCGCTGAAGTCGCTCGTGCGGTCGTGCATGTTCCAGCCGTCGATGATCTTGCCGGAGAGATCGGGGTGGTCGGGATCGACGCCGGTGTCGACGATCGCGATCACGATGTCGGCGGCCCCGACCGTCACGTCCCACGCGTCCACCGCAGAGATTTGTGTCAGGTGCGTTTGCTGGGGGAATTCCGGGTCGTCGGGCGTCGCCTGCGCGTCGAACACGTAGTTCTTGTGCACGGCCTCGATCAGGCCGCTCGCGGCGAGCGTGGCGGCGGTTCCGCTCAGCGCCGTGGGGTTGACGCGCAGGACGGTGAGCCCGATCTCCTCGACGGCGTCGACCACGACGGCGTCGGCGCTCGCGTAAGCGTCGTTGAGCGTGGCCGGCGACGCGCCGGGGTAGGGCTGCACGAGCAGCTCGTCCTCTACGAACGGCAGCGCCGCCAACGCGGGATCGGCATCGTCGGCGAACCCGAACGGCGCCGCAGCCGACGGTGCGGTCGGTGCCGGTCCGCCGCAGCCCGATAACGTCCCCAAGCCGGATGACGCCATGACCATCGCCGCCGAGACGACCAGGACGCCGCGTCGCCCGGGCGTCATCCAACCCGCTACGACATGGCGCGCGGCCCGTCCGATCGCGCGGCTCGGCGGCAAGGCGGAGGGCGGAGGTTCGCCGGGGGAGCGCGGCGAGCCCCCTGTTCGCCCTCCTCGAACACGGTCGTCGGGGTCGTGGGTCTGCGGGTCGCGGCGGTGGTGTTGTGCCATGTCCGTGCCCCAGTTGTTGGGTCGTTCTGTCCGCCGCGCGGCTGCAAGCTGCGTGTTGCAAATCCGTGCGTTGCCGACCGCCTCGTGCGTGCGGCCGGCGAGCGCGCGCTGCCGGTCCGGCGTGCCGCCGTTGCGTTCTCGGACCTAGGCGCGAACGCCGGGCGTAAAGCCACACATCGGCGGCGGTCCCACCGATTCAACTCTATGATGCGATTCAGATCGGTGCGGTGGGTCGGAGAAACTACCGAAACCTTTACATGGGGGGACATTGAGGTTCCCGGTCCTCAGCGATTGCGGACACGGCCGCCATCGGCACGGTGTGTTCCCATAACTTCAGTGAGATTCGGGGATCTAGGGTCGGCGGCGGGACGCCACTGAGGAGGCACAAGCGCATGCAGTCCATCGCGTGGTACGTCCGGCGTCTGAAGAGCATGTCGGCGGCTGAGATGATCTGGCGGATCCGGTGCAAGGTGCAGGCGGCGTGCGATCGATGCGTCGCGCGCATTCGGCGTCGGCCCGTGCGACTGGCCCGCGTGATCAAGCGGGCCGGTGATCAGGACCCACGTGTTACCGGACTGGGTGACCAGAGCTTCGCCGCCGGCGGCGGACCGCCCGAACTCGATCGCTGGCGCGCGGACGTCACAACGCGAGCCGACCGGATACTCGAGCACCGCCTGACCTTCTTCGACCTCGACGACCACGACCTGGGTGATCCCATCCGTTGGAACTTCGAGCCCAAGGCGCGCAAGCCCACGCCGATGAACTTCGCCCCGAGCATCGACTACCGCGACTACGGTACGACCGGCGATTGCAAGCTCGTCTGGGAACCCAACCGCCACCACCAGCTTGTCGTGCTGGCGCGGGCGTATCGACTGACGGGCGACCGCCGCTATGCCACGGGCGTGGTTGACCAGCTCACGAGCTGGATCCAGCAGTGCCCATACGGCTACGGCATGAACTGGCGAAGCCCGCTCGAGCTCGGGATTCGGATGATCAACTGGGTCTGGGCGTTGGACCTCATCGCCCCGGCGGATGTCGTGTCCGCGTCGCAGCGGACGCGTATCGTGCAGTGCGCATACCGCCACCTCTGGGACATCTCGCGCAAGTACTCGCGCTACTCGTCGGCGAACAACCACCTCATCGGCGAAGCGGCGGGTGTGCTCATCGGCTCGAGTTGCTTCCACCGGTTCAAGCAAGCGGCGCGATGGCGGCGCGAAAGTCGCGACATCCTCGCACGCGAGATCATCACGCAGACCTACCCGGACGGCGGCACGCGCGAGCAGGCGTTCGGGTATCACATGTTCGTGCTGCAGTTCTTCCTGCTCGCCGGCCTGGTGGCGCGCCGAACGGGCGAGGACTTCGCGGACGCGTATTGGGACCGGCTGGAGGCGATGTTCGCGTTCATCGCGGCGGTGTGCGAAGGCGGCGACGCGATGCCGATGGTCGGAGACGGCGACGACGGGTACGTGCTCGACCTCGGCGGGCGTGAGGATCTCGTCCGGTCGTACCTCGCGGTTGGGGCCGTGCTGTTTCACCGCGCGGACTTCAAGGCGGCGGCCGGGGCGCTGAGCGAACCGGCATGGTGGCTGCTCGGCGAGGCGGCGCGCGAGCGGTTTGATGCGCTCCACGTAGACGATTCGGCGAGCCGGATCGAGTCTCGCTCGCTCCCGGACACCGGATACTACCTGCTGCAGCGGGGTCGGCGTCGTGGCGCCGACCGGATCAGCGTGATGTTCGATTGCGGCGCGTTGGGGTTTGGGTCGATTGCCGCGCACGGGCATGCGGACGCGCTGAGCGTCACGCTGCGGGCGTTCGGTGCGGACGTGCTCATCGACACCGGCACGTACGACTACTTCACGTACGGACGCTGGCGGGACTACTTCCGCAGCACGCGGGCGCACAACACCGTGGTCATCGATGGATTGGATCAGTCGGAGAATCTCGGTGCATTCATGTGGGGAAGAAAGGCCGAGGCGGTGTGCATCGATTGGCGCCCGGTCGTCGGTCCGGCGGAAGTCGACGGTGTGACGAGCGGCGCGCGGCGTGATGGGCCGGCGCACGGTGGCGGCTGCGTCGTCGGCGAGCACGACGGCTATGCGCATCTCGCCGACCCGGTCGTCCATCGTCGCACGGTCACGCTCGCCGCGGACCGCCCCGAGTTGCGCGTCGTCGATGACATCGATACCACCGGTCGGCACGACGTGTCACTGCACTGGCACTGTGCGGAACAGTGTCGCGTCGACACATTGGCGCCGAACCGCTTCGAGGTTGAGTTCGGCCGGGGAATCGCCACGATCGAGATCACGCGGATGCCCCGGTCGTCCGGCACGTCCCCGCCACGCTGTGATGAGTCGTCGGCATCGATGCACGGCGAGACGCGGCGACCGGTGGAGCGCGCGTTGCTGCGCGTTCCCGCCGTGTCTGCCGTCGGCGCCGGCGGATGGCGTCCGGTCGACGGCGTGGCTGTAGCGGGGCCGGACCCGTCCCTTGTCGGGCGGGCTTCGACGCATCAAGACCGGAACGCTCCGGGTACGGAACCGAGCTCGCCGCGAGGGGACCGGGTATGCCCTACGGAACCGGACGCATCACGTGGGGTTCCCGTGTCGCGTCCCCGACCGGCGTCGTTGCCCTCGGTACCACCGGCGTTTTCGTGTTCCATGCACCGCGCACAGGCGGTTCCCATCGAGGGTTGGGTGAGTCGCGGGTATCATCGTAAGGCGCCGAGCACGACGATCGTGGCCGCATGCACGTGTGACGGGCCCATGTCGTTCGAGACGCGGATCACGATCCGCCGACGACCGCCACGCGCGGATCCATGACGCCTATCCAGTCGCGTTCAGTGCCGATGAGAACCGTTTCCGACCGGAGCCCCCGGCGCGACAACCGCCATGATGGCCGGAAGCTCTGTTTCTTCGTCGAGCTTGCTCAAAACGCAATGGCACGTCGTCGGCTCCATGACGTGAACGAGCCTCCATTCGCCGACCGACACCTTGAGTCCTTCGTGCCGTCCGACAACGCAGGGATAATCCCGGTGCGGGCCGAAGTTCTCTTTCTGTACCGGGGGGTGGAACACGGCGGCCAGGAAATCACCGTCTCGATCATACGTGGCCGCGACGCCGGGGCGCCGGCCGAACTGGAGTACGTAGACGGATTCGAGCCGGAACCCGCCGGGGAGCACGTCCGGGACGTCGAAATGAAGATCCGGCGCGTAGCGCTTGGCCTCGATCGCCGAGCTCTCCTTCGCGTTGTAGAGGACGAGGAACTTCCGGAACGCCCTCTGTGCATCAAGCGGAAGCGCGTCGAGCAGGCCTCTGAAGTCCACCGTGGATGCGCGTGCGGAACCCTGGTTCCAGGCCGGACCAAAGACGCTCAGACCGACGGCCAGCACGACGGCGGCCGCGAGCGCCAGCGGCACCCGGCGAAGCCACCTGTGCCGAGCTGGGACGCCGCGGGCATGTCGCGCCGCGCCGCTCGGCCCGCCGACGTCCAGACGCTGCTCGATGGCGGCCCACAAACCTTCGGGGATGTGGACGTCGGGCGGCACCGCGAGTTCATCCGCCATCGCACGCAGCTCGTTGAGCTCCTTCGCGCACGACCTGCATGTGGCCAAATGTGCCACCAGGTCATCCCGCTCGGCCGGTGGCAGCTCGCCGTCTAGCAGCGGCCCGAGGTGTTCCAGCGCATCGTCGCAAATCATCGTGCTTCGCCTATAAGCCAACGCATGGCGCACCAAGCTATCGGCTGGTCTGCACCTGCAATCCGGCTGATCCTTGGATGTCGGTCCTACGCCGTTTCTTCCGCTGAGTGTAACTTTTTCGTAAGTTTTCCGGCTTCTCCCACGGCCGAGGCCGTGAGGGGCAACGTGGTCGCGATAGCGCCGCTGTTGCTGTCGGCGGGAACGGTGGTTCGTGGGGGCGCGTCGCAGCGCGACCGGGTAGGGATGCCATGCCCGGCCGACTGTCGAGGACGCACGTACGGCTTGGACTTCCGCAACGGGCTCTTGTGTGCGGTCCGGCGCGTATGCTTGTTGCGGTCGGGTCACAGCGCGTCAGTGTAGCACCGCGTGTTTTGGTTCGGCGTCGAGACCGTACCGCTTCATTTTCTTGTAGAGCGTTGTGCGGTTGATTTTGAGTTGTTCGGCGGTGGCCTGGCGGTTCCAGTCGTTGGCGCGGAGGGCTGCTTCGAGGATGCGTTTTTCGGGTTCTTCCAGGGCTTCTTTGAGCGGTCGTGGGTTTTGTGTTTCGATCGGGGGTAGGGATTGTACGGCGTCGACGAGCTTAGGCGGGAGGTCGCTCATCGTGATGTAGCGTCCCTTGGCGAGCACGACGGCCCGTTCGACGACGTTTTCCAGCTCGCGCACGTTGCCGGGCCATGTGTAGCGTTGGAGGGCCTGGGTCGCGTGCTCGTCGAAGCCGAAAAGTTCTCGTTTGGATTCGGCGCAAAAGCGATCGAGGAACGAGCCGGCGAGCAGGGGCACGTCCGAGAGTCGTTCGCAGAGCGGCGGCAGCTCGATGGTGACGACGTTAATTCGGTAGAAGAGATCCTCACGGAAGCGTCCCGCGGCGACCTCGGCTTCGAGGTCGACGTTGGTGGCGACGATGACGCGGACATCGACGGTGTGGGTTTTGTTGCTGCCGACCGGTTCGAACTGGCTTGACTGCAACACGCGTAATAGCTTGACCTGCATGGCCGGCGAGGACACGGCGATTTCGTCGAGGAAGATCGTGCCACCGTCGGCGGCTTTGAACTTGCCGTCCTTGTTGGTGGCCGCGCCGGTAAACGCACCGCGGACATGTCCGAAGAGCTCGCTTTCGAGCAGGGTATCGGGCAGGGCGCCGCAGTTGACCTCGACGAACGGTTTTTCCCTGCGCGCGCCGCGCTGATGGATGACCCGGGCGATGAGCGATTTTCCGGTTCCGGAGGCGCCTTGGATGAGCGCGGTGACCTTCGAGTCGGCGACGGAATCGACCAGGTCGAATATCTTGAGCATGCGGTAATCGTGTCCGACGACGCCGCCGAGTCCATAGCGCATGTCCAGCCGCGCCTTGAGTTCGCGGTTTTCTCGCACGAGCCTTTGTTGGGACGCGGCGCGTTCGATGCACAACTTGAGCTCGTCGTCGACGACGGGTTTGGTCAGGTAATCGTACGCGCCCATCTTGATGGCTTCGACGGCGCTCTCGATCGTGCCGTACGCGGTAATCATGATGACCACCGTGTCGGGCGATCGCTTCTTGGTGATATGGAGGAGTTCGAACCCGTTGCCGGCCGGCATGTTGACATCGGATACGAGCAGGTCGAACGATCGGCGTTCCATGGCGCGGACAGCCCCTTGCAGGGAATCAGCGGTGTCCACGTCGTATCCCTCGAGCCGCAGGAACTCGGCGAGCGAATCGAGGATGATGTGGTCATCGTCGACGATCAGGATGTGTGCGCTGGGGTGCGGCATTGCTTCATTACTCACTGTCTCAGTTCGGGCGACCGTTCGGTCGGCGTGCCCGGTCCCGTGCGCTATGACCGACGACGAGCGGCGTCCTTCCGGCCGCGGCGTCGCGCCGCCTCGGTCCGAGTGGTGATGTACGCTCGACGCGTGGCGCGTTCAGTCGGATCCCCCTTTTTCGTTCGACCTGTCGGCGGCCTCGGCGTGGTCGGCCGACTGACACGTGCTTGTAGGGATGCGTATCGTAAACACCGCGCCCCGTTCGGCGCCTTGATCCGCGGAGAGCGTGCCGTGCATCTCGTGCAGGAAATCCCTACAGATGGCGAGACCAAGACCGGTCCCCTTCCCGGGTGGCTTTGTAGTAAAGAACGGCTCGAAAATCTTTTCCACGTCGTCGGGTAGTCCGGTTCCCGTGTCGGCGACGCGGATGA
>JBHHVO010000112.1:0-9327 GCA_046754365.1 Phycisphaerae bacterium
GATGCCGATCCGCCCGCGAAACCCGGTGTTGTTGCACTCGCGGCATCCTTCGCCTTTTTGAAAGAGTTCATTCGTACGCGATTCCCAGCCGACCCGCTCCAGCAGTCCCGGGGGTGGGTAGTACGACGTCTTGCACGATCGGCAGATCGTCCGCGCGAGGCGCTGCGCGATGAACCCGAGCACCGACGACGCGATCAGGAACGGCTCGACGCCCATGTCAATGAGGCGCATCACCGCGCCGGGACAGTCGTTCGTGTGCAGCGTCGACAACACCACGTGGCCCGTCAGCGCGGCCTGGACCGCGACCTGCGCCGTGTCCTGATCGCGGATCTCACCGACCATGATCACGTCGGGATCCTGCCGCAGGATCGAACGAAGCGCACGCACGAACGTGAGCCCCACCGCTTCGTTCACCTGGATCTGATTCACGAGCGGCAGTTGGTACTCGACCGGGTCTTCAATCGTAACGAGATTCGTGCTCTCGCTCCGAAGCAGATCCAGGGCGGAGTACAGTGTCGTCGTCTTGCCGCTCCCGGTCGGACCGGTCACAAGCATCAGACCGTACGGGCTGCGCACCATCGCCTCGATCGCGCGCCGGTCGGTCTCGCCCACTCCGAGGTCCGAAAGCTCGAAGCTGATCGTCGATTTGTCGAGGATGCGAATCACGATCTTCTCGCCGAGCACCGTCGGCATGCTCGACACCCGAAGATCAATCTCACGCCCGTCCGCGACCAGGTGCACCCGACCCTCCTGCGGCAGTCGCTTCTCGGAGATGTCCATCCGGCCGATGACTTTGATGCGCGACGCGACCGCCGCGTGCGTGCCGCGAGGCGGCGTCAACATCTCACGAAGGTGACCATCCACGCGACATCGAATATGCGTCGCGTCTCGATCCGGTTCAATGTGGATGTCGCTCGCGCCGGACCGGAGCGCCGTCAGGATCGCCAGATTGACCAGGTTCACGATCGGGCTGCCGTCGACCATCTTGTCCAGGTCCGTCACGGGCCCTTCGTCGATCGCCTCCGCCTCGGAGATCCGGATGTCGCTCTCCTCCATCGATGCGAGAAACGAATCGACGTTCACCTCCGACGTCAGATACTTCCGCTGAAACTCGCGGAGGTTCTCCTCCACCACGAACACCGGGCGGATCGTGCACCCCGTCAGGTTGCGGACCCGATCGAGCGTCGGCAGCGACTGGGGCTCCACCATCGCCACGGTCAGATCGTCACGCACCCGAAACAGCGGCAGGAGCTTGAGCCGCTCGGCCTCCTCCTTCGGGATGCACTTCGCCACCTTCGGGTCGATCAGCCCGTGACGCAGCACACACCCCTTCACGCCGAGACGCTGCGACAGCGCCATCACGAGCGCGGCCGCCGAAATCGCCCCGATATCCACCAGCGCATGCCCGATCCGCCCGCCGACCTCCGCCTGCCGCGCGAGCGCCTCGGTCAGTTGTTCGGACGTAACCAGCCCTTCGCTCAGGAGTTGGTCGCCCAGGCGAACCGTTCGTTGCGTACCGGTCTTCATCATGTTGGAACAGTCGGTTCGATCAGCATGTCGTATCCCGCGGCGCCGGCGCAAAGCCCGCCGGGACCGCGTCCCGGAGTCGTCGTCGCCCACGCTTCTTCCAAACCCCGACCGTGAGGGGGACGCCTCGAGCACGCACGCCTAAAGGAAACTGCGCACCGCATCCTGAACGTCCTCAAAGAAAATGAACCGCTCGGATACCCCCGTCAGCTCCATGACCTCCCGGCATGTCGCGTTCACATGCACGAGTTTGAGCCGCGCGGCCCGCGCGCTCAGCGCATCGGCCGCGTCGACAAGACCTTCCAGCGCAACACTGTCGAGGTACGGCACCTCATGCATCGCCAGCACGACGCGCGGGTTCGCCGACTTCAGCCGTGCCAGCAGCGCTTGCGCGAAATCCTGCGCCGCCTCATCCACCATCGCGCCGATCGGCGTAAGGATCTCCACCGTGCCCACCTGCTGTCCGTCCATCTTCATGCGGTTTCTGGCTCCATCGGCGCCGCGAGCGGCTCAACGCGATCGGACACGGGTCTTAAGTCGCTCGCGATGAGCACCCCGTCGCGCCGGGCACGGTGGCACAGCGCCACGGCGTCGAAGATCATCGCCTCCAGCGGCGGTGTCTCCACGCCGCTCCCGACCACCCCACAACGCGCCGTCACCGAAACGCCCCAGCGATCCTCGTCCGCGCAGAGCTTCTGCACCCGGCACATGAGCTGTCCGACGATCAGCGACGCCAGTCCCGAATCCACGCGACGCAACAACAGCATCACGCGCGACCCGTCGAAGCGTCCGAAACAGTCGTCAAACCGAAGCCGACGCCGCACGCACGCGCCGACCTCGCCGATGAGTTCGTCCGCCACTGCCCAACGGCCGGCATCATTGAGCCGACGAAGGTCCTCCACGGCGACCACCGCCACCGCCACCGGTTCCTGACGACGGTATGCCGCCCGCACGGCACGGTCGGCCGCGACAAGAAACGCGTCACGGGTCAGCAGGCCCGACACCGGGTCGTGGCGTTGCGCCGAACGCGTCGTGACGGCCTCGAGCAGCGTCCCCCAGAACTGCCCGATGAGCCCCGCCATGACGTCCATAAGCTTCCGCTGCCGGGCCGGTGGGACACCAAGGTGCCCGACCACCACGACGCCGAGTCGCCGTTGCCCGTGACAAACCGGAAAGCACCATGCGGGCGGGTCTTGCGATTCCTCCGCCAGTTGCTGGAGGAGTTCGCCCTGCGTCGCATCCTCTGCGATGTACGCCCGGCCCGTCATCGCGACGTGGCCCACGATCCCCTTCCGCACCGACAACCGTTGACCGGACGCGTCGTCGACGGGTTCCGTCATGCGCGCCGCGTCGCCCAGCGGCGTCAACTGCTGCGTCTCCGGCAGCAGGCGGTAGGGCCTGACATGCGTGGTCCGGCAGGTCGTGTGCAGTGTGGCGCGGATGAAGTCGTCGAACTTCGGCCAGGGATCGGTGTCCGCGACGTGCTCCGCCAGCCATTCGTCGAACTGCCGCAGCGCTACGGCGACGGCATCGATCGCCGACGTCTCGTCCACGGACGCCGCCGCGGTGTCCCAAGGCGCGGCACGCTCCGAACCAACACCCTGGCGCCCGGCACCGTGGCCACGCCGTTGGGACGTCGGCCCCACGGTGCGCGTGCGACCCGCACCGCTGAAAGCGCCCGACCATCCCCCCCTCGCCACGACCGCCGCCGCGCCGGCGATCAACGCCCACGGCGACCGCCACACGGCCGGCCCCTCCGACGCCTGCACGAGCACGATCCAGAACAGCGCGCACAAAAAGCCCAGGCCCAACCCGCGCACCTTGCCGAGCAGCCGACCGCCGACGCCGACGGCGAGGATGATGGGAAACCACGGCAGCAAGAGCGTCACATGCACGTCATACGTCCTCCGGGTCCATCGCGACCCCGCGCGGCGCGCCGGTGTCCGCCGCTCGCGTACCGCCGGCGTTGGCCGCTTGTCCTTGGCTCGCGTCGGAGCCTTGTTCTCCGCAGGCGTCAGCACCATGCGGTCCGCCGGCGAAGGAACTCGCCGTCGCCACCATATCCCGCCACGCGTTCGGACGGTCCGCGAGTCGCCGTCGGATGATCCGGTCGAACACCGGCTGCAGCTCCGGATCGACCGTCGTCCCCGACTCGTCGCGGAGAATGTCCAGCGCCTTTTCCCAGTCAAACGCGCCGCGGTACGAGCGGTTCGATGTCAGCGCATCGAACACGTCGGCAATCTGGATGATGCGTGCTTGCAGCGGGATCTGCGTCCCGACCAGACCGTCCGGGTATCCGCCGCCGTCATAGTGCTCGTGGTGATACCGCACGCCGTCCAGCGCCTTGGCGAGTTGCGGCACCTCGCGGACCACCTGGTAGCTACGGCACGGATGTTCCTTGATGTGACTGAACTCATCAGCAGTCAGTCGCCCGCTTTTTTTCAATACGGCGTCGCGAATGCCGATCTTGCCGATGTCGTGCAGCAGCGCACTCCACTGAACCATCTGCACGTCGGTCGCGTCCAACCCGATCTGCCGGGCCAGCAGTGTCGCGTAGTACGCCACCCGGACGGAATGTCCCGACGTGTACTCGTCTTTCTGGTCCACCGCGTTCACCAGCGCACGGACCATCGACATCGACACCTCCCGGAGCTCCTGAACCAGGTTCAGGTTGAGGACAATGTCGCCGCAGAACGATGCCAGCGATTCGACCAGAAGCATGTCGTCCGACCGGAACGCGCCGGTGGAGCGCGGCTGAGCCACGACGATCGCACACACGAATCGCGCCCCGGAGAACACCGGCGCGAGCATGATGTGTTCGATATCATCCCACACCGCGCCCGCGACGACCGGTTCCACCACAGCGCTGCTGCCGCAACGCACCGCGTCGATGCGTTCCGCGAGCCACGGCGTCACACGGACCGGCGCGCCCAGCACGACGAGTCCCGCGTGCGGCGTCGCCGCCCCGCGATCGTCGCACGCCGCCGCGATCGGCCCGACCGCGGCCACCGGTCGACCCGCAAAGCACTCCTCAAGACTCTGCAGAAACAGGCGGATCACCTCCTGCTCATCCTGAATCCCCGCGAGCTTCCGCGTGACGTCGAACACCACGCCCAACTGCTCGTAGACGCGAAGCAGCTCGTCCACCATGCCACCCTGCTCGGACAGGATTCTCTGCACGCCGTCGATCGCGTCGGCCACCAGCGCCTCCACCGCCGCGCACGAGCCGGTCGCACCCACCACGGCGCGAAGCCTCTCGAGCCGTTCGATCACCGGGTGTTCCGCCGCGGCAGTCGCGGGTAGCACGCGTGCTGTCGATTCCATTCGGTCCAACGCCACCACTCCTTACGCCGCCGGCGCCGCAAGCAACCGGTCAATCTGCGTCACCAGGCGCGACGGCACGAACGGCTTGGGCAAAAGATGTACGCCGTACGCCTTCATCGCCTCCGCCACTTTCGACTGGTCACAGCGTGCCGTGATCATCACGATCGGAATCCGAAGCGCGCGCTCCTCGCGCACCGCCCGGATGAGCGACTCGCCGTCCAAACCCGGCATGTTCGCGTCTGATATCATCAAGTCCACCGCGCCGCGATCCAGCGCCTCAAGCGCCTCGAGGCCGTTCGCCGTCTCGATCGTCACGTGTCCGTGACGCTGCAACCACAGCGACATCACGCGCATGATGTGCGGTTCGTCTTCGGCAAGGAGGATCGTAGCCATCGCTTAGAGCTCCTCTCGGGTCGAAAGAGTCGCGGAACGGCCCTCCCGATGCGGCAGGTTCACGACGAACGTCGCACCGGCCCCTTTCTCACTGAAAAGTTCGATATCGCCCCCGTGCCGGCGAACGATTTCGCGAGCCGTGTAAAGACCGATACCCGTGCCGGTCGTGTTCTGCACGGCCGGATCGCTCGACCGCCCGAACTTCTCGAACACGCGGTCATGATCGCTCGGGTCGATCCCGATACCGTCGTCTTTCACGGTGATCGCGGCTACGTTCGGCTTGATCTGACACGTCACCACGACGCAACCCCCCGCAGGCGTATACTTGATCGCATTCCCGAGCAGGTTGTTGATTACGACCGCGAGCTTGTCACGATCCGCCCGTATCGGCTCAAGCTTCGCCGGCAGCTTCACCTGCAGGTCGATGTTCTTCTCGTCCGCCAGCCCGCGAACATCGCCCACGCCGTCACGAAGCAGCGTCCCAAGATCCACCGAATCGAGCACGAGCTCGATGCTCCCCACCTCCATCTGAGACACGTTGAGGATGTCTTCGATCAGACGCGAAAGGCGACGCGTCTCCTTCGTGATCACGTTGTAGCACTCCGTAATCACCTTCGGATCGTCGAACATCCCGCTCGAAAGCGTCTCCGCGTACGCGCGGATGTTGGTCAGCGGCGTCCGCAGCTCGTGTGTCACCTGCGTGATGAAGTCCTCGCGCGTCCGCTCCGCCCGAACCTGCTGGCTCACGTCACGGACCACCACAAGGCACGCGCCGACGCGCTCGACCGGCTGCAGCGGAATCACCCAAACCCGGTACGTCCCTTCATCCCCCTCCGCCTCGATCAACTCGTTGCCGGGCTGGAACGTGCCGTCCGACCGCAACGCACCCTGCAGCACACGCAACACCGCGCCGCCCACGCCGGACGCCGCCACCTCCGCCGGCGCCACCCCCTTCACCGCCGCCGCATCGCACCCCATCAGATGCGCGCACGCCGTGTTGACGTATTCGATCCGACCCTCGTCACCGATGTACAACATGCCGTCCGGGAGCGCGTTGAGCGCCTCCGCCAGCGCGCCGCCGTCGCGCCGCTCGAACACCTGTGCGAGCTCGCGGTTCGCCTGGACCCGATCGAGTTCCTGCCGAAGCGTCTGCGATACGTCGATGAGGCGGTTCCACCCCGCCGCCACCGTGTCCGTTACGTCCGTAATCCGCAGCGCCGTCAGGTCGGTGTCGATCGCCGCCACATCGCGCTCGAGTCGGTCGACGATCCGCGCCGCACTCCGCAACGCGCATCGAAGCCGTCGATACACCATAAACAGCGCGCCCAACACGACGAGCACGACCGACAGCTCGCCGGCATGCTCCGCCAGCGCGGGCGCATGCGGTGCCGTCCGCGGCAACAGCGCCTCCAACACCACCGCATCCGACACCGGCGCCGACGCCGCCGGCGCGCCCGCCGCGTCACCCCGCGGCGCGGCGCCCCCCGCAGCCGAGGCGGATGCGTTCGCCCGCGGCGTCGCGCCGCCGGAACCCACGTCCGATACGTCTCCCTGCGATGCGACGGCCAGTGGAATGCGGACGAACGTACACGCCTCCCGGTCGGCCGACGGCGGCACGTCGATCACCTCGACGCCGTTCGGATGCGGTGTGCCGATGATCGGTTCCGTAAGCCGCGTGCCGATCTCGCCCGCATCCAGCGACGCGATTGCGATGCGCCGATCGTCCACGACCCGGAGCGTGTGAACCGGTACGTTCGCCGCCAGCGCCGCCAGAAGCCGCTGACACGGCCCGCGCGAGGCGGTCGGCGCCAACCACGCGCCTGCCTCCGACTCAAGCCGTTCCGCCAGGACCTCCAGCGCGTACACGCTGCTCCGGGTGAACTGCACCGACGCCCGGGACCGCATCTGCTGCACGCCGAACCACGCCACCGCCCCGAGTCCGGTAAGGTAGATCAACACGATCGACAGTCCGAACCAGCGCGGCACTTCCTCCGCGGTCCAAAACCGCTTGAACTCCCGGAAAATCTTGCTCACACGCTCACATCCGAATTCGGCGGAGCGCTACGCGCCCACGCTGGAATCGTCCGCGACCACGACGTCCGCGCGCACGTCGCCCGCACACACTGCGCCCGCGCATGAATCGCCTGCGCGCACGTAGCCCGCGCATACATCGCCTGCGCGCACCGGGCCACGTCATCCTTATCGATTCGACGTGCCGCGGGCTTAATCTCGCGAACCGCGCGCCGGGCGTCGGCGCCCGCGACCCCGGTCGCCCCCCCGACCGGTAATCCACAACACCCGGCGACACGTCCGCTAGGAACACGCAGGTGGGTCACTCACATGCCATCGGCCGGCGGCCGGACGCACGATCTTCCCGATGAATCGCCCTTGCAACGCACGCAGAATCTTCCGCGGTGCGCGTCGCGGTTACGGGACGTGATCCCACGGGCACGCGCCCCCACACCGGTAGACCGCCCCATACGTCCGCCCCACGTGCCGCACGTACATGCCAATCACGCATCCGTCACGCCGACCCAAGCCGCGACAACCCATTCGCGCGCACCGTCCGGTCCCCGCGCCGGACACCTCGTTCGAGCCCGCCACCACCGCGCTGCAGCCCCGTTGCGTCCGCATACCCGCGCGACGAGGCGTACACCTTATCGGCTTTGGTCCGCCATCCGGGGGTGGCTATACTCTCGCCATGCACCCGCGGACCTACCGGGCCGCCGCGCTGGCGGCGATCATGCCGCCGTTCGTGACGGCCTGTACACCCACCGCCGACGGACGTGACGACGCGCCCATACTCTTCGCCGCGGCGAGTGTGACCGACGTCGTCACCGAGCTCGTGACGCAATGCCCGGACGATCGGAACACCATCCCCGCACCCGACGCGCAACCTCCGCCCGGCGATACGACGCAGCCGCGCGATCCGGCGCACCGACCACCCGCCGGCGACGACACCGCGCCCTGGGTGTCGATCCCGTCGCGGCACGGCGTTGTCGTCAGCAGCGGCGCCAGCGCCGCGCTCAGGGCGCAGATCGAGCTCGGTGCCCCGTGTGATGTCTTCGTCTCCGCTGACGCCCGTCAGGTCGACATGCTCGTCGAGCACGGGCTCGCCGACGCCGACACACGCCGGGTCCTCGCGCGCAACCGCCTGGTCATCGTCGAGCCGGATCCCAACGCCGGGCAAGCCGCCCCATCGCTCAACCACGGGCCGGCCATGCCCCACGCCCTCAACCACGCGCGCTACCGGCGCATCGCCGTCGCCAACCCCGCCTACGCACCCGCCGGACGCTATGCCAGGCAGGCACTCCAACGCGCCGGGCTCTGGACAGCGCTCACGCCCAAGCTCGTGTTTGCCGACAACGCCCGAAACGCCGCCAGACACGCCGCGACCGCCGCCGTCGACGCCGCGATCGTTTACGCGACGGACGCCGCACCCTTCGACAACCTCACCGTCGTACACGCCTTCCCACCCGACGCGCATGATCCCATCACGTACGTCGCCGCTGCGATCACGCGGGCGCACGCACACGACCGGGCCCGCGCGCTGCTCGACTGTCTCGCAGCACCGCGCACCGCCGGCGTGTGGATGACACATGGTTTCGAGCCGGCCACCGGCCGATACCGCGACATCTCCGCCGGCGGCACCGGCGTCCCGCCCCAGACCGCGTCCGATCATCCCGACCCCGACACACCCCAAGCCGTCGACGCCGTCCTGTTGTCGATACGCGTCTCGATCGCCGCGACCATCATCATGCTCGTCCCGGGTGTCTTGCTCGCCGTGTGGCTCGCGCGAACGTCCTCGCGCCTGCGCATCCTCGTCGACGTCGCCACCACCGCGCCGCTCGTCATGCCGCCCGTCGTCACAGGCGTCTTGCTACTTACCGTCATGGTGAAAGTCGGTCCCGTGAGGCCGTACACCTGGTGGGCGGCGGTGGTCGCGTCGGCCGTCGTGTCCATGCCGCTCCTCGTCCGTACCGTTCGGGCCGCGGTCGAGCACACCGATGCGCGCCTCGGCGCCGCCGCGGCGACGCTCGGGGCGTCGCCCGTCCGCGTGCTTCGAACCAACACGCTCCCGCT
>JBHHVO010000113.1:0-9277 GCA_046754365.1 Phycisphaerae bacterium
GGCGGCGCGTGTTGCTGGGGGTTTGACCCGCAAGACCTCACGGCATGCCTGATCGTGCCGAATCGTGCGACGTGTACCGAGGCGCAGGGCTTTCCGAACGCCGTCTATCGCGGTGACAGCACGCAATGCCCCCAGCCACCGGACGACTGCAACGACGGCGTCTACGGCGCATGCTGCTTCGACGACGGACTCTGCCTCAACACGACAAGCGCGTTCTGCAACGCACCGTGGGTCCTCGCCGATTACCAGGGTGACGGCACGACGTGTGCCGGGCTTGACAACGCGTGTGGCTTCGGCGCGTGCTGTCTCATCGACGGGACGTGCGCCGAAGTGGACGCCGCGAGCGCATGCGATGCGCTCGGGGGCAGCTTTACGGCCGGCGCGACGTGTGCGGCGGCGGCGTGTCCGGTGGCCGGCGCATGCTGTGAAAACGGCGCGTGCACGGAGGTCATCCAGGATGCGTGTTCCGGCGGTGGGCAGTTCTTCCGTGGCGAAGGAACCGCGTGCGACGACGTAGATCTGCCGCCGTGCGGGCCCGGCGCGTGCTGTATCGACGCTACCTGTACACCCGTGATCGACATCACGATTTGTGACGTGCTCGGCGGGTCCTTCTTCCACGATATGACCTGCGCGGACGTTGACTGTCAGGGACCGGTGATCGCCATCGTGTCGAGCGATCCGCCCGACGGCGCGATCGACGCGCGTCAGCCGAGCGAGCCTGACGGCAGCAACCCCGACGGTTGGAGTGCCATCACGCTGACATTCGACGGCGACGCGGGCGGGGTCACCGCGGCCGACTTCACGATTACGTCCGATCCGCCCGGCGCGGCGCCGGCGATCGTGGACGTCGTGCCGGTGGGCAATACCGCGACGCTCACGTTTGACGGCTCCATTCCGCTTGTGGCCTGGACGGTGGTCACGCACGACCCGAGCGGCACGAGCGTGCGGATCGGATACCTTCCCGCCGACGTCGACAACGGCGGCGTCAGCAACGCCAACGACGTCCTCACCGTCATCGACAACCTCAACGGCGTCATCGAGCCGCTAGCCACCTACCAATGTGACGTAGACCGGACCGACCTTTGCAACGCGAGCGATGTCCTCCGCGAGATCGACCTGCTCAACGGCGCCGCCACGTACGACGTCTGGAACGGCGCGTCGCTGCCGAACTGAGCGATATGTTGGCGGACACGCGTCGGTATCCGGCCGGTGCATGCGCGCGAAACCCTGCCTATCGTTGGGGCGCTCTTCGCTGGTGGGAATGGGATCGGCGCGCGTGGTGGCGCGATCGTCGGGGTCGGGGACGACGCTCGCTTATCTCCGGTGCCGCGACGTCAACCACGACATGCTCATCGAACGCTTCGCACGCCGCGTTGTCATGTGTGTCGGACGTTGTGTTACCCGCCGCGTCACGCGGCGTGCAGGCGCCGGCGAATGACGGCCACCGATGCGATGGCGAGCAGCGTCAGCGTCGCCGGTTCCGGGACGACCGTGATCTGGGCCGACCCGAGTTCGCCCGTGACGTTAAGCCCGGGGATAAACCCGTCGAGTACGATCGTCTCGGTGAAAAAGCCGGCGGTCGGCGGGATCACGATGTCCGTGAGCGGCGACGGTGCGATCGCCTCGAACCGCAGCGTCGTCACGAGCAGGCCCTGGGGCGGTGCGAACGCCGGCGGCGCCGGCGCGAACTGCGCAAGCGCGCGGTACAACGCGTCGCCGTCGAGGAACGTGTCGTTGAGGCCGTCAAACACCCCGTCATCGGGAAAGCTCGACATGAGCCACTCGTACGGGCCGTTGTCCACGTGGTCGATGAGGCGGAGAACATCCGTGTCCCAGTTGAGGATGACCTCCATCGCGCCGATCGACTGGAAGAAATCGTCGTCCGAGATTGCCATCAGTCCGATCTCGACGATGTCCCCGACACCGACCGTCTGAGGCGTGGGATCGAACCCCAGGTCCACGTTCGCGCGGGCAGACGGCACCACCACACCGCAACACGCGACCAGCGCTGCTACGCCTACGTATTCAACACGGAATGTTCGCATGGTTCCACCTCCGTCACATGATGGCGCCGCAGGCGTGCGGCGCGGCCCCCCGTTCCGGTCCAGTATACCCGATCCACGCCGGTTTTCACAGCCCGTCGCGCCGCGAATCGGCGTCACCCGCGCCGGCGGCGGCATTGGCGTCGGCGGCACAACGGAAGTGGACCGACACGCGGCGCGCCGGCGACCGCGGGCCGGTAATCGGCCGCGAGACGCCCTGGGATTACGGCGGATGGATCGGCGACCATCGGGTGATCCCGACGCCACCACCGCCCCGGGCGGACGGCCGTCGGCCTCATGACCCGCCTGCGTCCGGGCTACTTGAGGCGCTCCAGCAGCGTGTTGAGAAACCCCTTCATGAGCGGTACGGGCAGGTCGCCGATCGGCGCCGGCATCTCGTCGGCGAGTAGCGTTTCCACATGGTCACGCGCGGCCGTCCCACCGCGACGCAGGTTCCTGACGACCCGGTCCGCTTTGTCGAGCTGAGAGTCCCGCATCGCGAGCACGAACCGCTGTATCTCGGCCGCTACGTCGATGACGTCACCGGCGGCGTCCGCGCGTATCCTGGCGTCATCCGATTTCCCGGCGGTCCGCGGCGGGGTCGCGGCCGTGTCGTACGCCGGGCCCGTATCCTTGTCCACCGTCGCCGAGACCGCGAGCGCCTCGTCCCGCAGCGCCGCGGCCCGCCGCTCTTCCTCCGGGTCGATCGGGGCCAGGGGGATCGCGTCGCCGGTCGCCGGCGTTGGTATGTAGACGCTCTGTTGACAGTACGGACATGTCCCGTGCCGGCCGCCGGCGCTATCCGGCGCCCGGATGAGCTTGCCGCAATGCGTGCAGTGAATCTCGATGCTCACCGTCGTCTCCTTAGACGCCGGCGCCATTGTACGCCCGCCCGGCGTGCCTGGCCATACGTCGCTGACGCATCGGGCTTGACGGCTGCCGGTCCGCGCGCACCGTACACACTGCATCGCACCAGCGTCGGGCGGTCGGTACTCATGCCGCCGGGCGGTGTGTCGGGTGGTAGTCCTTTCGACGGTCTGTTCGAACCGGAGGATCAGACAATGTTCGAGTTGCTACGGACAACGAAGATTTCTGTGGCCGTGGCCGCGGGGCTCGTGTGCGGTGCGGCGCCGGTGTGGGGAGATGAAGGCGAGAGTCGCCTGCCGCCCGAGATCCAGCGGATCCTCGACGCGCGCAAGGCGTATACGACCGCGAACTATAGCTGGACGCTCGAGCGCACGTCCCGCGACGCGAGCGTCGTCCGTGAGCACTACGTCAGCGAGGTCATCGCCGATACCGTGCGGCAGACCAACACCGGTGATGACAACGGCCGGCATCCGCTGATCGCGCGGAGCCTCGAGGCGCACCTGGCCGAGCAGGGCATGACGCCCGAGGCGCACCACGCCTGGATCACGTCGCAGCCGCATTTTGACCTGCTCTTTGAGGGCAACCTGTGGGAGAAGCAGGGGCAGAGCACGAAGGCCGTTGTATACGGGCCGGGGGGGACGGGGCCTGTCGCACGTGTATGATCTGGAGCGCTTCGGCCTTGTCCCGCAAGGCATGATCGGCGTCCACAACGAGTTGGGCATACCCGATGGTATGACGGAGGCATGGGACGCCCCGGCGACGTACACGTCGCGGCGGTCCGGCGATATGGACATCGTCCGCATGGAGTTTCACAGGCGCGGCGAGAATGCTTCGATGGAATGGGAGATCGACCGGCGCCGGGGCGGTCAGGTCGTGCGGTCGACCGTATATCGGAACGGTTCGCCGGCGTACTGGTCGGTGACCGGCGTCGCGCAGCGGGGGGGCATCTGGTATCCGAAACGGGTCGAGTTTTATACCGCGGAGATGGAGCACACTCCGTACATGGTCGTCGACGTGCACGAGGCGTCGTTCGATGCGCCGTGGCACCGCCGCGAATCGTTCACGCCGGACGACATCGGCGTCGGATTCGGACACAACATCCTGTTCGGGGGCGACGTGCCGGGCGCGGTCCCGGGATACGACGGCATGTATTGCTGGGACGGCGCGGGGCTGATCACCAAGGATGAGAGCATGTACCTCATCTATCTCTTCGGTGTGGACCCGGACCCGCGTTTCGTGGAGGGGCTCTCGCGGCCGGGCACGGGACGCACGCCCGAATCGTACGCCGCGAAGATCGACGCCGCGCGGGCGTCGCCCGCCGTCATCGACCGCCTGCTGGCCAAGTATGAAGCGGATTACGGTGTCGCGTTCGACCGGTCGGCGTTCGGATCACTGTCGGCGACGCCCAAACACGACGCGGAGGACGAATGGGATCGATACGTTAGGACGTTCCTCGAGCGACACAAGCTCGGCGACAAGGCGTCGGCGCGTGCCAACCGGCTCCTGAACCATTGCAAGAAGCTCCGTGACTGGCACCGTTTCCGCGCGCGGAACGCGCTGGCCAAGGCACGCGAGAAAAACGACCGCCGCGGAATCGACAAGGTAGAGGCCCCGGTGCGCCGCATCTTTGAAAGAATGCTCCGCCCCGGCCTCGAGCGCCTCGCCAAATGGGACAAGCAGTAGGCATCTGTCACCAATGAAAGTAGGGGGTGCGGTCGGATCACCTACCGACTCACCGATGTAACAAGACGCGGCCGGACGGTTATGTCGGGCGCCGGCGTTCGCGCTTCACCCGCGGTGGTGCGGCGGATCGTGGCGTGGCCATGCGCGGTTCCGTGTCGAGCGTCGGCGCGTGCGTGTTGCGCCGGCGCGCACGAAACAGCAGGCGCATCGGGACCTCCTCAAACGGCAGGCGCTCGCGGAACCGGTTGATGAGGAACCGCTCATACTGCGGCGTGACGGCCGACGCGTGGCTCACGAAAAGGACGATGGTCGGCGGCTGCACGGCGACCTGCGTCGCGTAGAGGAACTTGGGGGTCTTGCTGCCGCGTTTCGCGCGGGGCAGGTTCTGCGTAACAGCATCCTGAAGAATCTGATTGATCGCACCGGTGCCGACGCGCGTGCGGGCTTGCTTGAAGAGCGAGCCCGCGACGTCGATCGTCGACTCGACGTTGCGCCGCGTGTTGGCCGACGTGAACGAGATCGGCGCATAGTCGAGCTCCGGGACGACCTTTGTGAGATATGCGCCGTAGTCTTCGGTCCCGGCGCGACCCTTGGCAAGGTCCCATTTGTTCACGACGATGACGCACGGTTTGAAATGGGCGGCGATCGTTCTGGCGAGGTGTTTGTCGACCTGGCTCACGGGCTCGGTGGCGTCGGTGATGAAGAGTACGACGTCGGCCCGACGGATCGACTCGGTCGCGCGGGTGTGCGCGTAGAACTCGACATCGTCGGCGATCTTGCGTTTCTTTCGTACGCCGGCCGTATCGATCGCAACGAGCGTGCGATCGCCCATCTGAAACCGCACGTCGATGCTGTCGCGCGTCGTGCCGGGTATCTCGCTCACGATGACGCGGTCTTGGCGGGCGAGCGCGTTGACGAACGTGCTCTTGCCGGCGTTGCGCTTGCCGACGAGCGCGACCTTCATGACCGGGTCGGCCGGGGTGTCGGCGGCGACGTCGCGGATGCGGTCGGCGACCATGTCGAGCATGTCACGTTGTCCATGGCCGTGCAGGGCGCTGACCGGCAGCGGGTCCCCAAACCCGAGTTTGTAGAAGTCGGACAGGTCGCGAGCGCCGCGGGGGTCGTCGACCTTGTTCGCGATGAGGCACACGATCGCCGCGCGTGGCCGGAGCAGCTCGGCGGTCGCGGTGTCGAGTGGATTGAGCCCGTCGCGCGCGTCGACGACGAAGAGGATGAGATCCGCCTGCGCGACGGCGTAGCGGATCTGACGTTCGACGTGGTCGCCGAGGTCATCACGGTCGACGATGCCGTGACCGCCGGTGTCGACAAGCTCCAGGTAGACGTCGTCGATGTCGCAGACGTGGCTGACGCGGTCGCGCGTTACACCGGCCGTCGGGTCGACGATGCTGACGCGCCGGCGCATCACGGCATTGAACAGGCTGCTCTTGCCGACGTTCGGTCGGCCGACGATCGCGACGACCGGTAGGGCCATGAGTGTATCCGTATGCTGACCACGCCGGTCGCGCCGTCGGCGTGTGTGCGCCCCAGCGATCCATCCACCGGTGGCGACCGCCGCGTGGCCGGCGTCCCTGGCACCGGGCTTGGCATCGCCAAGTCGGCAACCGACCAATTGCGTGCCGTGCTCCACCCCAATCGACCCGATTCCACGGCGCGTGTCAACACGGCCGATCGTCGACGGGTGTCGTGTTTCGCGAACGATCGCGACGCTATCGCATGATCGAGCACTGTCGTCGCACGCTCGCGTCGCAAAAGTGCTTCACGAAGCGTTCGAGGACGTTCTGATCACCGACTTCTGGCCTGTGCACGATCCCGTCGGCGCGGCGGGTCGGCAGAAGTGTTTTCCCCACCGGCCGCACGAACGCGAGAACGTGGACCTGCACAACCACACCGCTGGCCAACCGCCTCCGTCGCCGGGTTGAACCCGTGCAGACGGCTGATCGCTTACGTCGTGCAGATGTCGCGGCGGTTGAGGATCAGCCCGCCCGCGACCCACAGCACCAACCCGGCGCAGCCGAGCGTGGCCATGTCGGTGACCGGCCAGGCGCCGTCGCGCATCACGAGCAGGGGCCGGTAATAGCTTAAGAGGTTGAGGCACGACAGGTGCCTGGCGGGTGCCCAGAACTGTTCGACGAAGCTCAGGAAGAATGAGCCGACGACGATACCGAACGAGGTCGCGACCGCGCGCCCGCGCCGATCACTCAGCGACGAGACGAAAAACGCCAATCCCCCCACGGCCCCATAGAGGCAGTATAGATTGCACGTGATCACGATCGAATGTGCGAGTGACGGTCGCGCATCCGGTGCCGTGTGGATGTTCCCGACGAGACAGCCGGCTAGCACGAGGCCAACCACGAACGCGCCGGCCACCGCCATCGTGAGCGTCTCGCAGAGATAGAGGCGCCAGCGCGATACGGGCAGGCCGAACAGCGCGTCGATGGTCCCGCGGTCGACCTCGCCCGCGGGCAGGCGCGTACAGAGCGTGATCTCATGGGCCCAGACGAGCGCGAGGATCACCGGGTGGACCCATCTGATGATGAGAAACTGGTTGGGGTTGACCCGGTCGCCGATCTCCGAGCCGAGCAACGCCTTCGCGAACTTCTGGATGAACTCGATTTCAAACCAGAAGTCGACTTTCTCCATCGGGAACGCGCGGAACACCGCCCCCATGATGATTCCGAAGATCAAGACGCCCGCGCCGCAGAGAAGCGTCACGCCCCAGACCTCGCGCGCCGATTTGAGCAGCAGGCCCCGGCTCACGACGCGCCCGCCGTGTCTGTGTAGAACCCACGAAACACGGTCTCCAGATCGGGCGGGCCGATCGTGACGTCCGCGAGTGGCTGCGTGCCGCTCCAGCGGACGAACTCCATCGCCGTTCCGGACAGTGTGCATTGCCACTCGGCGCCGGAGCGCTCTATCACGGAGAGGAACGGCGGCGCGATGGCGCGGGCAGCGTCGTCGGTGCTCGCCCAGCGCAACGTCACGGCGCGCCGTGCCCGAGATCGCAACTTGTCAAGTGACTCTGCGACCACGAGCCGCCCTTTGCGCAAGATCGCCACCCGATCACACAGCTCGTCCACCTCACTGAGTGTGTGACTCGAGAAAAACACCGTGGTCCCCTGGGCCGACCGCTCGCGCAGCTCGTCGAAGAGCACCTGCTGCATGAGGGGATCCAGCGACGACGTGGGCTCGTCTAAGACCAGCACGTTCGGCCGATGCACGAGCGCGAGGATCAACGCGAGCTTCTGCCGCATCCCGCGCGACATCCGGCGAACCACCACGTCGGGCTCCAAATCGAATCGCTCCGCCATCGCTTGCCCCGCCTTGGACAGATCGCGCCGGCGCACCAGGCCGAAGATGCGCACTGCCGTCCGCAGGTTCATCCACGGGTAGAAGCGGAAGTCGCCGGGAACATACCCGACGTCGCGCTTGATGCGCGGCCCCTGCCGCCAGCAATCCCGGCCCAGGATCGTCGCCCGGCCGCGCGTGGGGCGCAGCAGCGAGAGAAGCACGCGGATGGTCGTGGTCTTGCCCGAACCGTTGGGACCGAGAAACCCGAACAGAGCGCCTTCAGGCACGGAGAGACCGAGGTCTTCGATGCCGACACGCCGTCCGTAGCGCTTCGTGAGTCCGTGCATGACGATCACATCCATCGTGGCAAGAGCGTAGCATGCAGCGGAGACGGTTCAAGCGGCGCGTTAACGTGCGACGTGGTGGATCACCCACGTGCGCGGCGCAGTGGTCCGCGGCATGACCGACGGCAACCCGGACGACACCCAGGCGGGTAGCCCCGGTGTTGCCGCGGGCGGGACGTTCGCTATAATCCGATGGCGTCATGGCGTAAGACGTGACGGCGCGACGCCGTACGTCGCCGGCCCAGCCCTGAGCGCCGCCGCGAGTCGCATGCCGTGGTAGACAGCACGATTCAGCATGACTTAACACCGAGCGCCCGTCGGCGCGGCCGGACGTCGGCGCCGCACCCCGTGTTCTGGGTGATCGCGGCGTCGCTGGCGGTGATTGCGGTTTCGCTGGCGATGCGCCCGGCGTCGGGACCCTCCGGTGCGGCATTCGCGCAGCCGGTGACGATGGCCGGCGCGCGCGGCGTGTTTGCGTTCTCGGGTCAGCTCACGAAGAACACGTACGGGGTGTACATGGTGGACATGGACGACATGACGCTGTGGGTGTACGAGTATGTGCCGCAGAAGGGGTGCCTGCGTCTGGCGGCCGCCCGGACGTGGCGGTATGATCGGTACCTGGAGGATTTCAACGGGTGCGACCTCCCGCCAGACGCCGTGGAGCAGATGGTCGAGCAGCAGCGTCTCACCCGGCGACAGGCGAGCGAGAGTCAGATGCCGTAGGGTTGTGTAGCCCGATGCTGCGACCCGATTGCGGTGGCGGCGCGGGCCGTCGGGCCGTGATGCGCGGTGCTCGGCATGCTGCGAGAGTTTCGGAAGACAACGCATGGCCAAGATGTTCTATTCGACGGAGGAGGCGGCGGAGCGGTTGGGCAAGTCGGCCGATGCGGTCGCTGATCTCGTTCGCGCGGGCAAGCTGCGCGAGTTCCGCGACGCCGGCTCAGTGCACTATAAGGTAGAGGATGTGGACGCGTTGGCATCCGACGGGCCGTCGGCGGAGTCCACCGGCGACATCGTGCTCGAGCCGGCCGA
>JBHHVO010000114.1:0-9216 GCA_046754365.1 Phycisphaerae bacterium
AGCCACGAGCGGGAGGGCGAGGCTCCCGCCGAGCCACACCCGGCCGGGCGCGTCACATTACGCCCGCACTGCTGCGGGCCACGCGTCCGCAAACCCTATCCCACGACCGTAAGCCGCGCGAACGCCCGTTTGCCGCGTTGCAGGACATCGCCGGAACGTACGGCGACACGTGCATGCGCGTCGGCGATTACGGTGCCGTTCAAGCGAACGCCGCCCTGGGCCACGAGCTTCTTCGCATCCACCCGAGACGTCGCGAAGCCGCAGTGCGTGATCAGATCGATCGGCACGACCGTCCCGTCCACCAACAGGTCCGCGGGAACGGACACGTCCGGCACGTCGTCCGGCAGGCCGCCGCCGCCCGCGCCGCCGTGCACGCGGGCGAACTCCTCGGCCGCGGCGTCGGCGGCCGACGCGGTATGAAACTGCGACACGATGAGCTTCGCGAGCCGTTCCTTCGTGTCGCGCGGGTGGTGGGTGGCGGCGTCACACATGGCGTCGATCTCGTCCTGCGCGACGTCCGTGAGCAGGCCGAACCACGACGCCATGAGCGCATCCGGGATCCGCATGACCTTGCCGAACATGTCCGACGGCGCGTCGGTGACACCGACGTAGTTGCCCAGCGACTTGCTCATCTTGTCGTGCCCGTCCGTGCCCACGAGAATCGGGACGACCATCACGATCTGCGGCGGCTGTCCCGCGGCGCGCTGCAGGTCCCGGCCGCAAAGATTGTTGAACGTCTGATCCGTACCGCCGAGCTCGACGTCGGCCTTGATCTCCACGCTGTCGCGGGCCTGCATGAGCGGATACAGCAGCTCATGCAGGAAGATCTCCTTGCCCGCGGCGCGGCGCGTTGCGAACGTGTCACGCTCCAGCATCCGCGCCACCGTCATCCGGCTCATCAATTGCACGACGTCCGCGCACGACAGCTTCGCCAGCCACTCGCTGTTGCAGCGGATTTCGAGCTTGTCCGGCGACACGTCAATCACCTTGCCGGCCTGCGCAAGATACGTGTCCGCGTTCGCCTGGATCTCGTCCGCCGTCAGCGTCGGCCTGGTCTTGGATCGGCCGGTGGGATCACCGATCCGCGCGGTGTAGTCGCCGATGATGAGAACCGCCTTGTGGCCCAAGTCCTGAAACTGACGCAGCTTCCGCAACACGACCACGTGCCCGAGCGTCAGGTCCGGCGCGGTCGGATCCATACCGAGCTTGACGCGCAGCGGCTTGCCGCGGATCAGCCGCGCGCGCAGCTCATCCACGGTGTACATGCCCTCGCACCCACGCCGCAGCGCATCGAGCTGACGGTCTATACACGCATCATCCGTCATGTCGGCCGTTCATACGCACAACGCACGCACACGCGCTCGATCGACGTCGCCCGGCCCGTGTCCGTATCGACGCGCACCACGCCACCGCACAGCCGGGCGTCGCCGTCCGCCACCGCAAACGGAGACGGAACCCCGCTCGTCATCGCGCGCACGACGCACTCCCTGTCCCGACCGAGCACCGAGTCATACGGCCCGGTCATGCCGAGGTCCGTGACATACGCCGTCCCGTGGGGCAAAATCGTTTCGTCGGCCGTGGGAATGTGCGTATGGGTCCCGAACACGACACTCACGCGCCCGTCAAGGTGCCAGCCCATCGCCACCTTCTCACTCGTAACCTCGGCGTGCACGTCAACGACAACCACCTTGATGTCCTTCGGGATCGACGCCAGCACGCGATCGACAGCCGCAAACGGCGAATCCGCCATCGTCTTCATGAACATCCGCCCGAGGACGGAGACAACGGCGACGCCGTGGTCCTGCGCCGTGTGCGTCACGGCGAACTGCCGCCCCGGCGCGCCGACCGGAAGGTTGGCCGGTCGCACGATCCGATCCGACCGCTCCAACACCGGGATGATCTCCCGCCGCCGGTAGATGTGGTCCCCCAGCGTGATCAGGTTCGCGCCGCACGCCACAATCTTGTCGTACAGCGCCGGCGTTAGACCCGCGCCCGACGCGGCGTTCTCGGCGTTCACGATGATACAGTCGATCCGCCGGGTCGACGTCAGTTCGGCGATGCCGTCTTGCAGCGCATGCCGGCCCGGTGTCCCCACGACGTCGCCCACGCATAGAAGCTCGATGTGCATGCGGCGTGTTCCATCCGGACCCGCCTGCCCCGACGGGCCGACGCGCGACCTCCCCTACCTGGCGTGCGCCACCGCACGGACCTCACGCAGCACCGTGACGCGAATCTCGCCCGGGTAGGTCATCTGCTCTTCCACGTCCTTGGCCACGCTGCGGGATATCGCCGCGGCGCCGGCATCGTCCACGCGCTTCGCGTCCACGATGATGCGAATCTCCCGCCCCGCCTGAATCGCGTATGCCTCCCGCACGCCCGGATGCACCTTCGCCAGCTCCTCAAGCTGCTGAAGCCGCTGCACATAGCGCTCCAACGACTCCCGGCGGCTGCCCGGGCGGGCCGCGCTGATCGCGTCCGCGGCCATCACGATCGGCGTGTACGGGCTCGTCGACGGCACGTCACCGTGGTGCCCGGCGATCGCATTGAGCACCTCGGGGCGCTCATTGAACCGCTTGCAGAACTCCGCGCCGAGCTTCGGGTGCGCCCCCTCCGCATCGTGCGGGATCGCCTTGCCGATGTCATGAAGGAAACCGCACCGCCGCGCGAGCCGCCCGTCGAGACCAAGCTCGTCCGCAATCGCCTGGCACAGGAACGCGACCTCGAGGCTGTGCCGCAGCACGTTCTGGCCGTAGCTCGTCCGGTACCTGAGACGCCCCATCATGTCGAGTTCTTTACGATGAAGCCCGCCGACGTTGGCCTCCACCGATGCACGCTTCCCCGCCTCGATCACCTCGGCGTCAACCTCCTTGCGCACCTGCGCCACGAGTTCCTCGATCCGCCCCGGATGGATCCGCCCATCCTGGATCAGCCGCTCCAGCGAGAGTCGTGCAATCTCCTTCCGCACCGGATCAAACGCGCTCACCAACACCAGACCGGGCGTGTCGTCCACAATGACATCCACACCCGTAGCCTTCTCGAACGCGCGGATGTTCCGCCCCTCGCGCCCGATCACCCGCCCTTTCATGTCGTCGTTGGGAATATCCACCGTCGAGACGGTGCTTTCGCTCGTGTGCTCCGCCGCGTAACGCTGAATCGCCGTCAGCGTGATCTCGCGCGCGAGCTGGGCCGCCTCGTCCTTGGCGGCCGTGACCGATCGCTCGACCATCGCCGCACGCTCGTGATCCAATTCATCGCTCAAGTGATCCAGCAGCACCCGCTTGCCCTCCTCCACGGTCATGCCGCTGATGCGCACGAGCTCCGCGCGCTGTTGGGCGACGGCGGCCTCGATCTCATCCTCCTTCTTCCTGATCCCATCGGCGCGTTCGTTGAGCTTCGCTTCGCGGTGTTCAAGGTTGCGCTCCTTGGTAGCGAGTGTGTCGAGTTTCGCTTCAAGGTTGTCCTCCCGCTTCGCGAGACGCTTGTCCGCCTCCTTCTGCTCCGCGCGAATCTGAACGGCTTCCTTCCGGAGCTCCTCCTGCTTCGCGACGAATTCGGCCTTCGCATCGACAGCCGCCGTCTTGCGCAGCACGTCCGCTTCCGACTGCGCGTCGTGAAGCGTACGCTCCGCCTCGCGACGCGCCTCGTCGAGCCGCGCCCGCGCCAGCCACCGCATGACCAGATAGCCGCCGAGGAGACCGACGACCGCCCCGAGCGCGCCCGCCAGCAGCGCCGTCAACGCGCTGCCGGCCTCGGCGAGCAATGGACCCGATTGTGCAAGCAGAATCATGGAACGCCCATCAACATATCGCGCCACCGACACCCCGTTCACGCGAGGCGCGGATGTCGCGCACACTTGGAACGCGGCGGACCGCGGCGCGCAGCATCGCGCCCGGCACGCCTCCACTGGTTCACGGGGCAGGTCGGCCTTGCGACTCTCGTTGGCGGGAGGGCCCGGAAACGCCCCAAGCCCTTACTTCACGGGTGGTCAACTCCGCAAGTTCGATATGATGAAACGCCGAGGTCGGTTCGCGGTCGCGCTCGCGCCGGCGCCGGCCCCGAGCGGTGGGGATGTTTCATCATGGACCGGTGAGCGTGGCTGGCGGCGCCGACCTCCACCGCCCATATCCGGACGGTCGCACCCAGGGTGCGAGGGTGACATGCGCCGGCCCGACGCGCGCGACGGCGCCAATCGTGCTTGCGATCCGGTTGTGGAGTATCGTCCCGAGGCACGTTCTACCACGGACGTCGCCGACCTGAGTACCGCTGCGGACGCCAGCCGCCAGCGCTTCGGAAACTCGCTACCGTAACACCCCGGCCACGGGAAGAGTGACGACGATCCAACTCCTTGTGCACCAACAGTCTGCAGCGGCCCGGCCTGTCGCGGACACGCCGCCTGCCTCCGTCACGTGCGACGCCGGTAAAGCGTTATTGCAATCCTGCCGCCACACAAAGACGCAACTTTAATATACCGGGACGTAACAACCTGTCAACCCGCCGCCGCCATCGCCACCGCTGATCGGTTCGGGTCATCTGCTGTGCCGACAACCCCAGACAGGATGGCGCATCAAGCGCCCGCAGGGGGGCGGCGCATCGCCCAACCCGAGCCTAGTGCATCTTCACACCTGTTCGTGTGGGTTTGGCTACCGGCCGCTTCCTTACGGGCGCGGTTCGGTTCGGTGCAAAAACCCGCAAAACCACGTGTGACCATGCACTAGCGAACCCCGGCCGGCCATATGACACCGTATCACACACCACCTCGATTCCCCGGTTGAAAGCCATGCTCCCAGCCCCAGCCGCCGGCGCGGCGTCGTACACTGACGCCACCGCGACCACCGACCGGTGCGCGCCTCTCAGCCCGCACGATCCACCGCGACACACGCACCGGCGCAACATGCGCGTCACTTCCCACGCCCGTGTATGGTCGGCGGCGTCCGTCTTTCCGTAGGATACATGATCGTCGCCGGACGTATGTGTTCAGCGTGTAGCGGCCACCCGACGTGGCGGCCGTGGACTTCGAGGGCGTCTCACCCGCCGGTGTGCGTCACAGGGGGCGGACCCTATATAATAGCTGCGGTGCGGAATCCCAGGACCCGCTTTACACCGCCGCGAACCACGCGGACCGA
Organism: Phycisphaerae bacterium; assembly: GCA_046754365.1. Lineage (GTDB taxonomy): Bacteria > Planctomycetota > Phycisphaerae > UBA1845 > UBA1845 > JBHHVO01. The sequence goes on from JBHHVO010000114.1 coordinate 5,124, forward strand.
GATAGGCATCGCGCACGCGTCGAGCGGCTTGGACGCTGCGTGCGGAACCGCCACACGAACCTCACAGCCCGTATCGTGGTATCAGACATGCTGCCGATGTTCATCATGAAACTCGTTCGTTGCGCGACCGTCGTGGCGGTCGCGTCGTGCCTCGCCGCAACCGACAGCGCCGACGCCCAGTTCCGCCGGCCCGGCGGCAAGCGCAAAGCCGTCGTATCGCTCATGGCGTCTGTCGATGCCGTCGTCGCGGGACGGGCGTTTGACGTAGCCGTAGCGTTCAAGCTCGCACCGCGCTGGCACATATACTGGAAGAACCCCGGCGACAGCGGTCTGCCGCCGAGCGTCACATGGACGCTGCCCGACGGCTTCACCACAAGCCCACTCGCGTTCCCGGTGCCCAAGCGGCACGTGGCGTACGGATTCACGACGAACATCATGGACGGCGAGCCCGTGCTGCTGGCGCGTGTGACGCCGCCCGACGTGATAAACACCGACAGGGTCGTACTCGCCGCCGACCTGGTCTACCTAGTCTGCGACACGACGTGCATCCGAGAGACCGCCAAACTCACGCTCGAGCTCCCTGTCCGTTCGGCGGAATCCGGCGCCAAACCGGCCCACGATGATGTCTTTGCGCGGGCCCGTCGGGCGTTGCCGAAACAGCCCGGACAGCATCTGACGATCACACCGTCGGTAACCGCCCCGGCGTTGACACCGGGCGCCCGGTTTGACGTCGTCCTCGGTGTCCGCGTCAAGACCGGCCTGCACATCCAGTCGCACGACCCGCTCTCGCCGAACCTGATCGCGACGACGCTGTTGTTCGAACGCACCCCCGGCATCGAGCTCGGCGACCCGGTGTTCCCGAAGCCGAAGGTCCGGACGCTGCCGGTCGTCGGCCGGGTAAGTGAATTCGACGGCGCGATCGACATCCGCGTTCCGGTAACGGTGGACGAAGGCGCCCCGGATCCGCCTATCCGGATAGGCGGCCTCATGACCTACCAGGCGTGCAACAGCAACGGACAATGTTTTCCAGCGCAGACCGTGAGCTTCGCGACGACGATCGGCGCCGCGCGCGATCGTGTCGGCACGGGCGCCGCGCCGGACGCGGGGCCGGGTCGCGGCGGCGCGGGCGGGGAACCGGTCGGCGCCCGTGTGCCCGGCGCGGTGTCGGCATCGGTCGAGAACGCGGGAGCAACGGGTGCGCCGGCGGGCGCACCGTTTGACGCGGGCTCGGGCGCGGGCGTGCAGACGTCGGACGCCGTGGCCCAGCTACCGTCGTGGCTGCAGCGGTTCGGTATGGTGGGGCTGCTCATTGGCTGTTTCATTTATGGACTCGTACTTAACGCGACGCCGTGTGTGCTGCCGTTGTTGTCGATCAAGGTGCTCGGATTCGTTCAGCACGCCCACGAGTCGCGCCGGCGCACGCTCGCGCTCGGCCTGTCATTCGGCGCGGGTGTCATGGTTTTCTTCGTGGCATTGGGTTTCCTCGCGGCGAGCGGGCAGAACGTCCTTCAGTTTCCGGCGGCGGTCATCGGCCTCGGCGCGGTCGTGATGGCGCTGGCGCTGAGCATGCTCGGCGTCTATACGCTGCAGGTGCCGACTGCGGCCACGAAGCTGGATGCGAGCATCCAGAAGGAGGGCATGTTCGCATCATTCGGCAAGGGCGCCCTCGCGCCCGTGCTCGGGTTTGCGTGCACAGGACCGGCGCTCGCGTTCGCGCTCATGTGGGCGACACAGCAGCCGCCGCGAACTGCGGTGCTCGCGTTCCTGCTCGCGGGTCTCGGCATGGCCAGCCCGTATATGCTGCTCGGCGCGAATCCGAACTGGCTCAGCTTCCTGCCGAAGCCGGGCCAGTGGATGATCACGTTCGAGCGGATCATGGGCTTTTTGCTTCTCGCAATGGTGGTCGTGCTCATCCACCCGCTCGTCACGCAGGTCGGCGCCGAGGGGCTCGAATGGACAATCGCGTTCTTCGTGGTGATCGGCATGGCGTGCTGGCTCTGGGGAAGGATCGACTTCACGATGGCCACGGCACGCCGGTGGCGCTACCGCGCCAGCGCGGTAGCGGTCGTCGTCGTCGCGGGCATACTCATCTACGGATGGCGGTTCCCGCTCCGCGACGCCGCGGCGAGAGAACGGGCCAGGCGTCTCGCGCACACAACCGCGGCCGCGGACGACTGGTCGTTCGGGATCCCATGGCGCCCATGGTCACCGGACGCGGTTGAGGCGGCCGTCCGCGCCGGCAAGACGGTTTTCGTCGATGTCACCGCCGCCTCTTGCACGAACTGCAAGATCAACAAGGCGCGGGCAACGAACACGGACGCGGTTCGTCGCAAGATGAAGGCCCTCGGCGTCGTGCCGTTTCAGGCGGATTACACGACGCCCGACGATCAGATTGAGGCCTTCCTCGCGCGGTACGGGCAGCTCGGGCCACCGCTCAACCTCATTTATCCGGCCGGCAAACCGACCGAACCGATCAAACTCCGCACATTGTTCACGAGGGACTACCTGCTCGAAAAACTCGACGCTGCCGGCCCGTCCCGTGACGTGGTCGCATCGGCCGCCAGCTCGTAATCACCGCCGGCGGTGGAACCCGTCGATTCCCCTACGACGACAAGCCCATGCAAGTGCATACGACCGGCCCCGCGCCACGCCGCCGGTGATGAGACGGCTTCGCAACGGCACGACCTGCGGTGTGCGGACCACGCGCGGCGTACGGAGCGGTGCGCCTCCCCGGTGTACAGTGATGTCGGGGCGGCGCGCCGTGGGTACAGCCCATCACCACGTCAGCGGCCGCGCGGCCCAGCGGGATACTGCGTATTCGGACGGCGGCCGACACGTGATCGCGCCACTGGTATAGGGATTCAACGCGACGGCCTTGTATCTGAACCCGGACCGCGAGGGAGGATTGGTTCAAGCAGGCGGCGTTGGATCCGAACTCCCACGACGAGGGATTGGCGATGCTCGGACTCGCCAAGCCGCCTCCTGACCAGGCTGTTGGAATACCTCAGCCGCGCGATCACGAAGCGTACGTTTCGGGCTCGGAGGCTAGTGCATCTTCACACCTGTTCGTGTGGGTTTGGCTACCGGCCGCTTCCTTACGGGCGCGGTTCGGTTCGGTGCAAGAACCCGCAAAACCACGTGTGACCATGCACTAGGGTACGAAGACAGAAAGCGCCCGCAAAACGCGTGTTGGAATACTCCGGTACGGGTAGTTCGACAGCCTCTGACGGGCGCGGTTCGGATCGGGATACGCCCCCGTAGTTTTCTATGACGACACGCCCGCGATGCGCTGTGACTACACGAGCGGATCGGTGTGCCCTGCCTAGCCGTCGACCGGTTCAATGACGGCGGACATGCTGCCCTGACAGTGTGGGACCCGCCAGTCCCGCCCGAACGCATGGATCTGGTCGCGCTTCAACTCCGCTCGCTCCATAGTTGTCGTATCGACGATGACGCGCCCGTCGCGGTCCACTTCGTCGGCGAACGCAAGCCCCTTATGCTCAGTATAGCCGAAGATCTTGCGCAGCATGCCGATGACGTAATCATACGTGTGATCGTCATCGTCGAGCAGGACAACATGATAGAGCGGTGGCGGCTTCGCGCGGGTCTCATCCCGCCCGGGGCGCACGACCTTCTTGACTTGTATCTGTTCGCCTGCCGTCGGACTCATAGCGCTATGTTTTAGCGACATTGATCGGCGAACGCAAGTGGCCGCTCGAGAGAACGCCGTCGGCGGCGATGCGTCTGCCGATGTCGCGAACGGACACGACCTCGCGCACCGACTCGACGTCGCGGCGCCGGGCGACACGGCGGCGCCGAAGCCTCCTTTACAAACCCCAGGGTTTTCTATACTTGTCGGCCACGCGCCGGCGGATACGCTTGGATAAGTCGTAGCTACCTTGCGCGCTGTGGCGCGACGGGCATGGCGCGACCAACAAGACGCGTGCGGGACCGCGCGATCCGTACGACGGAGTGATGCCCATGGCGGACGCTACACCAGACCTCGGCTACATCATCGACGCGATGCGCGAACCAATCCGACATTTTTCAGCGCTGGTGCACACGCTCGCCGGCGCCGACGCCAGGGCATTAA
>JBHHVO010000115.1:0-9037 GCA_046754365.1 Phycisphaerae bacterium
GAGGGCCTCTTCGCATTCGGCGACGTCGACGGACGACACCCCGAAGCGCGGCTCCAGCATCCGCTCGGCATCGACGCGTGGGGGCCCGCGCTCGTCGTCGCCGACACATACAACCACAAAATCAAGCGCATCGACCCCGCCGAGCGATCGGTCCGCACGCTCGTCGGCACCGGCCGGCCGGACGCGTCGACGCCCGACGGGCAGGCCGGCTTCTTCGAGCCGGGCGGCGTGTCCGTCTCCGGCGACGACGCCTACGTCGCCGACACGAACAACCATCGCATCGTGCGCATCAACTTGACCACGCGGGCCTGGCACGAGATTACGTTCGACGGACTGGACCGGCTCGAGGCATCACCGCGGCGTGAGCCCGAGGGTGCAGCAGCGCCGCGCGACCTCGCCGACGCGACCGGCGTGGCAAGACACCCGCCGTCACGTGCCGCGAGCGACACGCCGAACGAGAAGCCCATCGCCGCACCCGCGGCGTCGGTCGCCGCCGGCGAGGACATCGACGTGGTCATCGATATGCAAGGCCCCGATGACATGCACGTAAGCCCGGAGGCGCCGTGGTCGCTCCGCGTGACCGCCGGCGGCAAGACGCTCGTGCAACGCACGGCCACCGCCGACACGCTACCGATCCGCGCGACGATACCGAAGCATGCGATCGTCACGGAAACGTGTTGGGACGTCACCGCGAGCGTTGTGTTCTGTACGGAAGCCGACCGGGGCGTGTGTGTGCCGTGCCGCCGGCGGTGGCGGCTCGAAGTCAAGAAGGGCGGCGACCACCGCGAGATCCGGCTCGCCGCAGGCGTCGAACTCGAGCCGTAGAACGCCGCGAGCCGCCGCCGGGTCGCGTCGACGGTTACGCGGCGGCCGCGTTCTTGGGTTGGTGTTGCTTCGCGATCTCGACGACGGCGTCGAAGTCCGCCGGCGCGTGGATCGCCATCTCGCTGAGCATCTTGCGATTGAGCTCGATGTCGGCCTGATTCAGGCCGAAGATGAACCGGCTGTAGCTGATGTCGCGTTCGCGGCAAGCGGCGGTGAGTCGCGTCACCCAGAGTGCACGAAAATCGCGCTTCCGACGCCGCCGGTCGCGGTACGCGAACGTCCGCGCGCGCACGAGGGCCTCCTTGGCGAGGCGCCATCGCTTGCTCCTGGGTCCGCGAAAGCCCTTCGCGGCCCGCAGGATGCGTACCTTCTTCCGATGCCGCGCGGCCCCGTATGTTGCTCGTGCCATCCTACTCGTCTCTCGTGTGGGTTGCGGCAGCCGCTCAGGCGCGTATGGACGCGATGCGGCATCGCTCGGGCGAACCCGCGGCACGGACCGGGCCGAACCGCCGCCCCGCGCCGGGCGCCGCTACGTCTTACCGACCGCTGCGCGGGCGCGTTTCGCGAGTGCACCGGACAGCGCCGCCGCCCGGCGAAGCGATCGGCAACGATTGCCCGTCTTGCTGCTCATGAGGTGCCGGGCGTTGCGCTTCTTGTGCCGAACCTTGCCACCGGCGCTGATCCGCACCCGTTTCCGGAGTCCCTTGTGCGTCTTCATTTTCGGCATGGTCTGCACCTTGTCCTAACACGCCGGCCGCGGCACACACGCAACCGGTGCCGACGCGCCGAACGGGCGATTATACGCATGGATGAACCGCCTGCAAGCCCCAAAACGTGGCGTACGCCCCGGCGCCCCGGCGGGTCCGTGACACCTCAGGCAGCCCTGATCAGAGCCCCAAGCGTAACAGCCTGTCGGAATACCCGCGCAGGAGTATTTCGACAGCCGCTTTCAGGGCGCTTCCGGTGTCCAGACGCCAGCCGCTGAGGCCGAAAAGTACGCTTCGTGATGGCGTGACTGAAGTATTTCAACAGCCTGGTAAGCACACGGCACAAGCGGAAGCGCGTGGTACAAGCGTAAGCGCAGGACCCTTCGCTTGTAGGACGCCGACCCGGACCAGGGGCTTACGCCCGCCTACGCGACCTCCGCGCCTTGCGTGGCGAAACGCAACGATGAATCGCTGTGGTGTGCCGATGAATCCAGGCACACGCCGCACCGGCGGTTCGCGCGGACGGCTTCTGCGGCCTCGTCAGCGGTTCGTCCCGAAGTTGTTGCCGTAAATGATGTACGCCTCGCCGGCGTTCGAGCGGCGCCCGACGGCTGGGTCCTCGCCCGGTGCATCGGGCCCTTGCGGGAAGCTCGTATCGATGAAGTCGGCGCCGCGGTTCCCGATCGCGATGTCGCCGAACCCGTCGTTGTTGATGTCCCCGATAAACGCAACGGTGTCCGGCGCGGCCTCGTTCGGCCGACCCTTCACGTACGGACTCAGGAACACGATCCCCGGCAACTGGTCCGTGCCGACCTGGTCGAGATTGAACGCGTGGTTAATCAAGTGCGTCCCGCCGAACACCAGGTACACGACCCCGAGCCGCTCGCGACCCGCCGTGTCGAGCCGTGTTTCACCGGGCACGGCGATGAGCAGATCGCCGAAGCCGTCCTGGTTGAAGTCGCCGGCGGAGCTTACGTCGGCCCCCGCGCGGTCCCCGGCGCTACCACCGAAGAACACGGCGCCGCGAAGGTCGTCCGTGCCGATCTTCGTGATGTCACGGTCGCCGTCGACGACGACACCGCCGAAGATGACACCGACAAACCCGTTGTCGACGAGGTTGTCGCAGCACGTCGTACCGCCGCCCGCCAGGCAGGTCAACACGGTCTGATCATCGTCGTCGAGATCGAAGTCGTTGTCATAGTCGAACCGCTTGCACTCGTCATCGCTGAAGAGACTCGCCGCGGGACTCTCCAGTTGGCTCTTGCACGCGTTAAACGCAACCACGTCGAAATCGGTCGCGTCCAGCACGCCGTCGCCGTTGAAGTCCACACCGCACGTCGGCCGCGTGACGCCGCCGAAATCCACGGACGGAGATGCGACGAACACATCATCGAGCGCGTCACCGTCGACGTCCAAACCCGTGCTCTGCCGCCAACCGATCCGGTCGCCCGCCTTGACGCCGCGGATCCGCAGCATCGGCGGCCGCAGCACCGGGTCTTCCGCGAAACCGAGGAAGATGTTGCCCGGCAGGTTCCGGCCGTACACGATGTACGCGGCCCCCGTCTCCTGATCCGCGGGGCTCACCGAACGATCGTTGAACGGCGCACCGCACAGGATATCGTCCACGCCGTCCTGGTTGAAGTCGCCCGCCGACTGGGCATCCCCGAGGAAATCCTCGACGCCCTCGGCGAAGATCTCGAACGTATCGGCCGGACCGAACAAGTCCCGCGCGATCGGCGGGTTGGAACACTTACCGAACGGTGGAAACCGGTGCTGGTCGAGGACCGGGATGGAACTCGTCGACAGGTTGAGCCCGACCTTATCGCGCCAGAGATTCGCGTTGTAATTCGCGCCGGGGATCACGACAATACTCCCGGAGTAGAACGTAGAGGCCAGGTGTGTGCTGAACGTGGAGTTCGCCACGGTCCCAGGCGGTGGAATCGCCCCGCCCAACTGAGCGACGAGTTCCTGCAAATACAGCTCGTTCCGCGGGGCGGAGATCATGATCTCGTCGAGGCCGTCCTGGTTCATGTCGCCAAGCGCCGCGACCCGCGCGCCGAACAACCCGTGGCGCGCTTGCTGATTCGTGAATAGATGGTCGACATTGTCGTACATGCCACCGACAAACCGCGCACCGCTCGTTCGACCCACCTCGACCGCCTCGCCCTCCAGCGGGTCCGCGAACGCATTGCTCGCCCGCGACGTGATCGTCCCCGCTTGAATGTCGAGCTGCTCGGAGTTCAGCAGAATATCCCCCTCCTGCCCGATCATCTCAAACGCGATCGACGTGTTCTCCAGCCGCAGCGGGTTGATGGGGCTGCCCGTGTCGTCCCGGTTCTGGCTGTTCAGCACCGTCACCATGCCGCCGCCGTACCAGTAGATGTCGCTGAACGGCTCGTCGGCCTCATCCGTTCGATTGTTCACGAGCGCGTCGGGGAAGCAGCCTTCGTTGCCGAGGAAGTTCAACCGATCGTACGTGATCGTCAGCGTCGGCCGCTGGGCCGGCACCAGCGTAAACTCGCTGCCGCGGATCCGCCCCTCGTTGGCCGGGTCGTCGCCCGTTCCGGGAACGATGATGAGCCGGAGTTCATCATCAAACGCCGCGAATTCGCGGTCGATGAGCTGCTGCACCAGATTGGTCAAATCGATCTCGAGCGTGTCCGCATCTTCCGCGTTGATCGTGTCCAGTTCCTCCGTGGCGTAGTCGGCGTCATCCGGACCGCCCGGCTGCGGCTCGCCCCCGGCGACCGCAAACCCCGCGAACGGCGTCTGCTCGTCGAAGTCCGTAAACGCCTGATGAACACTGCCGTTGATCCCGGTGTTGAACACCCGAACCGTCAGCGTCGCGTTGATCGTCGAAAAATCAATGTTGACCGGCAGATCCGGAATCTCCGAAAGCAAGTCCGTGAACTTGATGAGCGCCCACTTGCGCGCTCCGAGGCCGCCGTCCACCCACGCCAGGTCGTCGGACCCGAACGGCGTCGTCGGGTCCGCGCTGCTGATCGTCGTGTCCTCCACGCCGTCGTAGCTCGACGTCGTCGCGGCGCCGTCGCCGATCTGCAGGCTCCGCTGTCCCTGCCGCAGCGCCAACGTAATCGTAACCGTCGTGTCGTCCGCGCTGATGTTCTCGTCGCTCGGGTCGAAGTCCATCGTCTCCACCGCCCCGTTCACGTGCGACAGGCCCCACAGCAGGTCAGGCCGGCCGTCGCCGGAGATATCACGAATCCACGACACCGACGTGATGCCGTTCGTGAACGGGTCGGCGTCCGGCACCTGCCGGCCAGGGTACCGGCCGCCCCGGGTCCGTATCGGCGGGGCCTCGAAGAGAACGCCCGACACCACATCGCTCACGGAGTTGACCGGGATCACCGAGCCGAACCGAATGTTGTCGCGCCCGTAGATCAGGTACGCCTCGCCCACCGGGCCGAAGTTCCGCGGGTTCCCGAACTGGGCGACCAGCACGAAGTCGTCCACGCCGTCGGCGTCGAAGTCGCTGATGCCCGAGATCGTGGAACCGGTGTTCGCGGCCGGGTTGAACCCGTCGAACACCGCGCCCGACAGCATCCGCCCGATCTCGGCGAGGTCCACGAGCCCGGACGCGAGCCGGACGACGTTGATCGTGCCGTCGGCGTACCGATGCACCCGAGGGTTCGTGCCGTCGTCGACGGTCGCACGGATGAAGTATGATGCGCCCGTGTCACGCGGCGGAATCGTATCAAGATCGATCGGGATATCGAACGTAATCGGCTGTGTGGCGCCGGCCTGGATCGTCTGATCCCGCAGCAGGATGATCTTGTTCGGATCCGGGTTCACCGGGTCGTCGTTGTCCGGGTCGTTGTCCAGGTCCAGCACGATGAACAGCGTGACGTCGCTGTCGGGATCAAACGGCGCGGCGTCCGCGGGATCGGCCGGGAGAATATCGGTCGGTTGCACGACAACCCGCAGGATGTCATCCTGCGCAACGCTCAAATTGAACGCCGGCTCGGCGACCGCGACCACCGGCGGCGTCGTCGGCGGGGCCGCACCCGGCTCCGTGACCGTCACGACCACCCGACGCTGCGTCCCGCCCTCGTTCGTCATCGCGAACACCTCGACCGGCGGGTTGACGCCATCCTCGATCACACCACGCAGGTTGTACGTCCCGACCGGGATCAACGCACTCGCACCCGCACCGACCGTGATGTTGTCAGTTCCGATGCGATCGTCCTCTTCGAGATCCGCGACGAGCACGACCGAGTTGCTCGTCACCGTGTTGACGACCGAGAAGCTGATCTTCGCACTCGAATCCCGGTCCGAGTCGACCCAGCGGACCAGGAATGCCGCGCCCTGGTCGCGCGTGATGTCCGTCGCCGGCTCCACGATCTCCATCGTCGGCGGCTCGTTGCCCGTCACACCGTCACCAACCACGACAAACGGCACCGGTGCGCCGCAATACGTCATCGCAGCCAGTACGCACGCGATGCCGGCGACAAGCACGAGCCGGCGAAGTCCATGCCTCGAACCATCGAATCGGGAACAACTCATTGGCCGCGCTCCATTGTCAATGTACAAGCTCGTGTTCTGGTGAACCAGGGCGGACCGTAACGGTAGGCGCCTCCGCGAACGTTCAACGGATCATACGGCCGTGGCAGATGTCACGTCAACCCGAAGTACCACGGAACACGCCGGAAATCGCGTATCGGCGCCGTCAAAACCGCTCTATCGGCGCACTAGCCCCGATGTGTGCCCCGACGCGCAACGGCCTGAGCCACCACCGACCTACCGCGACGCGGTACGTCACCCGGTGTTGAGCCATCGACACCAATCGCCGCGACCCGAGATCGCGGACCCGGCCGCGTAGTTCTCGGTCGTAGTCGGCGATGCCCGGCACGGCCCGGCCGGGACCCGCGGCATCTCCGGGATGCGCACCGCGGAGGGCGCGCCGGCGAATATCGGCACACCCGTTGCGGAGGGTCCGCGTCAACTTAACGGGCGGGCGTCAACCCACCGGTCGCGAACTCCGACGTGGATTTGTACCGCTGATCCGAGCCCCAAGCGTGAGGGGTGGTCGCGCGCCCGACGACGCCGCCGGTTGCGCGCACCCCACGCCGAACTTCGTGAACGCATCCACGAACCCGACGCAGACCCCGTGGCGGATGCGCCGACGCCACGCCGTTGCGGTGTCGTGCCGGGTCCCATAGAGTGCCGGATCGTGGGGCCGGCGGGCCGGCGCGTGGGGCGCAGGCCCCGTTCGCATGGACACGGCGCCCGCTTGACGAGCCGCCGCGCGTAACGGCAGGTGGGGCCCGATCGGCGGGTCGACGCAGGCGTCCCGTGACACCGACCAACCAACGGAACAGAGGAGCCATACCATGGCGAGATCGTGTACGCTCAAAGGCAATGCGTTGATGCTCGACGGACCCGAGCTCAAGCCCGGTGACCCCGCGCCGGACGCGACGCTCAAGAAGACCCTCGTCGATGCGGTGCGCATCAAGGACACGGACGGCAGGGTCCGCATCGTCAGCGTCGTGCCGTCCCTCGACACGCCGGTGTGCGCGCAGCAGACGAAGCGTTTCAACGAGGCGGCGGCAGGGCTCCCGAACGTCGCGTTTTATACCGTGAGTTGTGATCTACCGACCGGCATGGCCCGCTTCTGCGGTGCCGAGGGCATCGACGCCGACCGGCTCCACTTCCTGAGCGATCACGTGGATACGAGCTTTGGCAAGGCGTACGGCACGTTGCTTCCGGACCTCCGCATCGAGTGCCGCGCCGTGTTCGTCATCGACGCGGGCGGCACGATCCGCTACGCGGAATACGTCCCCGAGATCGCGGATCACCCGAACTACGACGCGGTCCTCGCGTGCGCGAAAAGTCTCGCCGGTTAACTCGATCGAACCGCGGGCCGGGAACCCCAACGTCCGAGAACGCGCGGCGCTGGGCTCATCCGGTCGCGGGGCGGTTCGCACACGCAGACCAGGCGCTTGTGGTCCAGGGCGTCTGCGACGGCGCCGCCGGCACCGCGATGCGCACACGCCGCGTACATCGCCGCGTCGCAGCCGTTACGGCCGCGGCGCGGGGCTCGGCGGCGGTGGGCAGCCGTCCACGGCGTCGCCGGTCGTGAACCGGTTGTCCACGATGAGCTGCGCGTCGATCGTGTTCTGGAGTCCGTCTCCGTTCACGTCGGCCGAGACGCCCGGCAGGTCCCACGCGGACGCCAACACCGACAAATCCTCCACGTCGATCCATTGATCCGCCGTAACATCGCCCGGCAACAGGCGGGCCGAGCCCGTGAAACTCACACTTGCGGGCAACGGCTGCGCGAGCGGTAGCAGCCGGCGCAACGTGTGCGCCTCGTCCGCGCTGATCCACGTCGCATTCGGCAGCGAGACGCCGAGCGAGACCGTGCCTTGCCCGCTCGCGTCAAACGTGATCGAGGTCGTCGTGAGCTCCGATGCCAGGTTGCAGTCCGTTACGACGAACGTGACGTCCCGCGTCCCGGCGACGGCCAGGCCGTCGAGCTGGACGGTTACATCGATACACGAGCCGCCGACACACGGGTCGCACGCGTCCGGCACACCGTCACCGTCGCTGTCCGGCTCGCAGTCGTCCGGGATGCCGTTGCCGTTGCAATCCACGCTGAACCGCGCGACCTGGTTCATGAGCACCGACACGTCGCCGGTCGCGAGCGCGTGCGCGGTCGAGACATCGAGACGCCCGTCCTGATCGACATCCTCGACGACAACGGCTACCGGAGACGCGGCCGCGGTCGGAAACTGGGTGATCGGAGCGAACGTCCCGTCACCATGATTCAGCAACACCAGGATCGTCGTGCCGGGCACCGCGAACGTGCCGGCGTCCGTCCCGACAAGGTCCTGGTCGCCGTCATCGTCGAGGTCCGCGGCCGCCAGCGACACCGGCCCGACACCGAATGACACCCCGCCGGCAAGCGAAAACGTGCCGTCTCCGTTGTTCGCGAGCGTCGTAACGGAGCTCGAGCCGCTCGCGACCGATGCCAGGTCGAGGTCGAGGTCGCCGTCGATGTCGGTGATCGCGAGTGCGAGCGGTCCGTTGCCGATCGCGTACGTCGCGGCTGGAGCGAGCGTGCCGTCACCGTTGTTGAGCAGCACCGAGACGGTATCCGCCTGCTTATTCGCCACGACGACGTCCGGCCCGTTGACGCCGTCGAGGTCGCCCGTCTGGACGTCTTCCGGCGTGTCGCCGACCGTGTACTTCACGACCGTCGGGAACGCGCCCGTGCCGTCGTTGAGCATGACCGAGGCGATGAACACGGAGAGCGGACCGGGGACGCCGGGGTCGCCGTTGCGGCTCACAACGACGAGATCCGGCCCGTTGATGCCGTCCAAGTCCGCGGTCGCGACGCCCGACGGGCGATCCCCGAGCGTCACAAAGTCGCCGCCGGGTACGAACGTCCCGTCGCCGTTGTTGATGAGCACGGAGACCGTGTCGTTCTTGGTCGCCGCCGCGATGTCGATATGCCCGTCACCGTTGAAATCCGCCGCCACGGC
>JBHHVO010000116.1:0-9018 GCA_046754365.1 Phycisphaerae bacterium
GTCCGCCCCCCGTGGCGGACGTCGAGCATCTAGTGTCACCCCCGGGGGGCGGACGCTACACGCCCAACACCTACCTGCATCGGTCCCACCATGCTACCACCACACCGCACCGCGCGATAGTGGCTCTCTGGAACAACGAAGCACGGGGGCGGGTGCCGGTCGGTACGTCCGCCACGCGGGGCGGACGCTACGCATAGCGGACGGCATGGGTCGCGCGCTACGGCTCGGCGGTGCCGGACGGCGCGCGGCGGAAGCGGTAGAGGACGCCGAGCACCACGAGCAGCCCAACGGTGCCGAGCGTATCGGCGGGGCTGGTCCTGGCGATGTGCACCATGAGCGCGATCTGGATCGCTACGAGCATCGCGGCGAGCACGGAACCCATCGGACAGCGGTACACGCCGTCCGGTATCCCGCGCTCCCGCACTCGGAACACGATCAGGCTCGCATACGACAAGCCGAACAGCACCGCGCTCGCGAAGAAGTAGATGCCGAGCACGTCCTCGAACCGCCGCGTCAGAACGAGGACCACGGCGACCGTCCCCACGACCATGAGCGCCGGCACCGGCGCCTGCCCGCGCGACATCCGCGCGAGGAACCGAAACGCCAACCCGTCGCGGGCCAGCGCGAATGTCACACGGATGCTCGCCAGCACCGTCGCGCCCGCTGAACCGAGACAAACGATGATCGCGACCACGAGCATCACGCGCCGCCCGCCCGCCCCGAACACACGCCCCATCGCCTCGCCCGGCACCGACGAAAACCGCGCCGCGTCCGCGGGCGGCACGATCCGCAACAGGCCGTAGTTCACGAGCAAGTAGAGCCCGATCAGCGCCAGCGTCGAGCCGATCACCGCGCGGGGGATCACCCGGCGGACGTCCTTGATCTCCTCGGATAGTTTCACCGCGTCGGTCGTGCCGTCGTAGGCCCACAGGACCGGTATCAACGCCCCGATAAACGCTAGCAGCGACCAGTCGTGCGGGCCCATCGCGACCGCCGACGCCGCCCCACGTGCGGCCACATCCACGGCGGTAGCCCCATCCCCCGCGGCGGCGACATGCGCCGCGCCGACGCCCGCGTCCGGTACGGCCATCGTGATCCCGATCACCGCGACCGCCGCGAGCGCGCCGATCTTGATGAGCGTCAGGACGTTCTGGACGCCGGCGCCGGTACGCAATCCCGCCGCGTTCACGGCGATCACAACGATCACCGCGATCGCGGCGACAGGTCCCGACCAGCTCGTCGACCACCCGAAGAGCGCGCACGCGAAGTCACCCAGCGCCGCCATGATCGCGGCCACACCGCCGCCGAGGATGAACACGGTATACCCCCACCCGAACAAGAACGCCGCGAACGCGCCGTATGCCTCCTTGAGAAACACATATTCGCCGCCGGCCTTCGGGTGTCGCGTCGCGAGTTCCGCGGTCACCATCCCCTGCATCAACACGATGAGTCCGCCGACGAGCCACGCGGCGAGGATGAGTGAACGCACGGTAAGCGCGGCCGCGACGCTCCCCGGCGTGCGGAAGATACCGGAACCGATCGCCACGCCGATCCCGACGAGCCACGCAGTCGGCTGGCCGATCATGCGCCGTAACGGTTCGCCGACCATGTGCGGTTCCGTGCCTCCCGTCGCGCCCCCGGGCACCGGGCGATGACATTCGCCGCACGGTGCAGCACCGGCATGTGTCGCGTGCAAACGCGGCCGTGTCCGGCGGTGGTCACCCGACTACGCGTCTGGTCGCGATCCCCGGTGCCGCGGTCAGCGTTTCGCGCCGCGCCGGCGGGTGTCGTCGGTGTCAGCCGGCACGCAGGCCACCGCGCGCGGCGAGTGCAACGGCAGGAACTTGTACAGAACCACCATGTACACGACCCCCGTCACGAAGATCAGCACGCTCGTGAACTGAGAGACCGTAAGCCCGACGCTGTCATGCGGGTTGTCGGTCCGTATGAGCTCGAGCAGGAACCGCGAGATCGGGTACAGCAACATCATCACGCCCAACACGACGCCGTGTCGCTTCCGCTGATAGAACACGGCCGACAGCACGAGCGACAGCAGCAGGGCGTTGACCGCCGAGTAGAGCTGTGTCGGATGCACCGGGAGCGACGCGTTCGCCTCGGCGAGCGCGGCCAGCTCCGACACGGACGTCGGCCGGTCCGGCTTAGCCCGCGACGGATACCGTTGCGCCGCCGCGAGCAACAGGAGGTGGTTCTCCCGTTCGTGGCGGATCTTCCGTTGCTTCGCGGCTTCGAGCTTCTTCGCGAGGGACTTGGTCTCGTCGCTGTCGGGGTCCCGCGCCATCGCTTCCGCGTAGTCGCGCTGGACGCGTTCATACGCGCGAATCGGGCGCTCGCGCCGCTCGACCGACATCGTCAGCGCGTCGTGCGGTGGCGCATTCGGCAGCGGTTGCGGCAGGATCTGCCCCGGCCCCGTCACGAGCAACTCCGCCGGCAGCGTAACCTCGCGGTCTTGCCACTGCCTCACGTGCGCCGGCGAGTAGTAAGGAAACCTCATCGCCCACGGCGTCGCCGGCTCAAGCCCGTCGCCGTCCACGGCGCACACACCCCCGAAACAACACCCGTTGAAGAAGCACCCCACGCGTCCGAGCGCCAGCCCCCACATCAAGCCCGGCGCGCCGATATCGAAAAACAGCCGCATCGATTGCTTCTTGATCGCCAGGTAGATCGCGAAACCGGCGCTCGCGCCGAGAAACGCGCCGAGGAACTCGAGTCCGCCGCTCGTGATGTCGATGATCGCCTTGAGCCGGTTCGGCTGGTCCGCGAACTCCGTCTGCCAGTAGTGGACGACGAAAAACAGCCGGGCGCCCGCCACGCCCCCCAAGAGCCCCACCAACGCGAGGTTCAGCATGATGTCCGGGTCCGCCTTGACCCGCACCGCGCGGCGCATCGCGAACCACACCGCGGACAAAAACCCCACCATCATGCAAAACCCGTACGTCTTGATGCTGAAACCGAACGGAAACGTGATGAGTTCCGGATGCAACGCTATCTCCGACTACCAGCGTGTGGAAAAAATCCAAACCTGCGCGTGGCACCGGCATCTTGCCGGTGAAAACACGGGCTTCAAGCGCGTGCCACACGTTGTTCAACGCGCTGCCACGCCTGCGAGCCGGACACCAGCCGCGACCGGCCCGATGCTATCCCAACCCCGCCCCGACGTCCACGGCTACGTTGTCGATGAGCCGCGTCGAACCGATCCGCACCGCAAGACATAGCCGAGCCGGACCCTCGATCCTCGCGACCGGCTCGAGCGTCACCGCATCCACGACCTCGACATACTCGATCTCCGCGGGACCCGCCGCGAGGATCTCGTCGCGCACACCGCCGCACAGCACCGCCGCGTCGCGCACACCACCGGCCACCCGCGACGCCGCCGCGAACAACGCACGGCTCAGGCTCGTCGCACGAGTCCGTTCCGCCGGCGACAGGTACGCGTTGCGGCTCGACCGCGCCAGCCCGTCCGGTTCGCGTACCGTAGGACACGCGACGATCTCGAGCGGCACGTTCAGGTCCCGGACCAACCGCCGGATCACGGCGAGCTGCTGGTAGTCCTTCTCGCCGAAGAACGCCGCATGCGCCGGAACGATGTTGAAGAGCTTCGCCACGATCGTCGCCACACCGTCGAAGTGCCCCGGGCGACACGCCCCGCACAGCCCGTCCGTCAGTCGATCAACGTGGACGGTCGTGCACGCCCCGTTCGGGTACATCGTTTCCACCGACGGCGCGAACACGACATCCACACCAAGCGTCCTGCACGCACGCAGGTCCGCTTCGCGCTCGCGCGGATACGCCTCGTAGTCCTCGCCCGCCCCGAATTGTGTCGGGTTCACGAAAATCGTCACCACGACGAAATCGCACCGCTCCCCGGCCGCCCGGATCAACGACAAGTGCCCCTTGTGCAGCGCGCCCATCGTCGGCACCAACCCGACGCGCAGGCCGCGCGCCCGTGCGCCCTGCACAACCTCGCGGCACGCCTCGATGGCCTCTAGCACCTGCATCGTCACACCCGCGCGGCCGCACACCTGTGTAGCCGCCGCGCTACCCAACGCAGCACAACGCAGCGCAGCCGCGCCGGCTTCCGTCACCGCCGGGCACGCGCCCCACCGGTCGAACCCGCGGCATCGGCGCCGGCGGGTGCATAATACGCCTCGGCCCGCAGGCCGGCGCGGGTCGCCACGAGCGCGACGATCTGGTCCACCTCGCCCCGCGTGAGCGCCGTAACGAACCCTTCCGCCGGCGGCCGCGCGACCGTGTACACCTGCACATGATCGATCCGCCCGCCCGCCCGTGTGATCTCGCTCAGCCGGTCGGTGTACGCCGCAAGCTCGTCGTCGCCGGGCCCCACGCCGTCAAGCCGCATGAACAGCGACTGGATCACGACCGGCCGAACGCGCGCCGCGGCGATGATGTTGTCCACCACGTGTTGCAGCGGAACGTTCGGTCGATTCACGCGCCGGTAGTAGCCTTCGGTACCCGCGTCGAGCTTCGCCCAGATTGCCCCGTTGTGTTCATCCAGCACCCCCAGCGCGTCCGCGACGTCGGGTTTCGTCAGGTAGCACGCGTCGGTGATCAGGACAATCTTCACGTCGTCGAGCCCGGCGTCGCGTTTCACGTCCGCTGCGGCCTGCACGCAAGCGAGCAAGTGCCGGCACGTCGTCGGCTCCCCGTCGCCGGAAAACGCGATGTCGTTGATCCGGCGAAGCGGTGCGGGCACGCACGCAAACGCCGGGTCCTCAAACAGCGTGCCGGTCCGGGCGTGGTCGACCATCGCCGCGAGTTCCGCGCGAACCACGGCGACATCCACGTCGCGGACCCGCGGCCGAACGGATCGGTCCACCTGGCAATACACGCAGTCGAAGTTGCACGCCGTGTCCGGGTTGAGATTCACGCCGATGCTCAGGCCCCCGCTCCGCCGCGACATCACCGGATAGACATAGAGGTTCTGCCGCCAGTCCCTCGGATGGCGCGCGTGCTGAGGGAGCGAGATGTCGCGGTAGCGTTCGATGTCGTCGTCATCCATGGGCCGCCGCGTGTATGGTACCAGGACACCCCGCGCCGGGACACGGCGCGACGGACGCGCTGTGCAGCGCGGTGTCCCCATCGATGGTCGAATCGGTGGCCCATCCTTCGCCTCTGACGAAGGGTGGGAACGGATGTCATATGCAAGAATCGCTGTCGGGCGATCCCTCCCCCACGATTCCCACGCGAAAACGGGGCACCCGCCCGGGACCCTCGCCCGGACATGACTTCTCGCGTTGCCCGAAGACGACGCGAGCAGCCTTCAAGAGCCCGGCGGGTCGCGGTCAGCCTTCGCCGTCGGGGATGACAACGTTGTTGTACCGCAGCAGCGTGCCCTTCGCGCGTTCGAGGTCGATGATCGCGATGTTGTAGTCGATCAGCGCCTTCATCACGGCGCGTCGGTTCGCGGCGAGGCTTTCACGTGCGCTCAACTCGCTGTTGAGTGTGTTGAGGTCCTTCCGCTCCGCCCGCGCCACCGTGGACCGCACCTCCTGCTCGCTCGATTCAACAGACGCAAACAGCGGCGGCAACTGGTCGTACGCGGTCGTCAACGCCCGCGTCGCGAGCGTCACCTCGAGGATAATCGTCTCGAACAGCGACTCAAGCTGCGCCCGCGCCTGACTGTATTCCAAATCGGCGCGCCGCGACGCGGCGCGGGCCGCGCGGTTCCCCACCGGCAACTCGATCTCGACCCCGACGAAGTACTCGATGAACCGGTTCCGCGACAGCTCGTCGAACGATCCGTCCGCATTCCCCGCCAGACCGTCCACCGTGTACCGGAACACCACGTCCAAGCGCGGGAGCTCGGCATTCTTCGCGCTCCCCACGCCGATCTTCGCGTTCGCGACCACGAGCTCCTGCTCTTTGATCTCCGGCCGGTTCTCCAGCGCCGCCTGTACCTCTCCCAGGCGGTCCACCTGGATCGGCGCGCGCGACGGGAAGTCATCGACAATGAGCTCGGTGTGGTCCGCCAGGTTCAGCGCCGGGTCGTTCAGCAGCGCGATCAGCCGGTCTTCGGCGTCGCGCACCGCCGCGCGCACGACGACGAAATCCGCACGGCTCCGTTCGAGCCTGGACTTGGTCGCCGCGAGTTGAACCGGGAGCACGTCGAAGTTCCGCCGGGCCCATAGGTATTCATAGATCGCCTCGAACTCCGCGAGCACACGCGCGGTAATCACCACGTTGCGACGCGCCTCCGCCAACCGCCAATACGCCTCCTCCACGCTGCGCAGCGTGTCGCGAACTTCCCGCCGGAACGCCATGTGGCTCATGCTGCGGCTGTTGTTCGCCACCATGATCGCCGCCCGATTCACGTCGAGACCGAAGCCGCGCAAAAGCGGCTGACGTATCTCGAGCGCCAGGTTGCTGAAGTACTCGGGGTTGATCGTCTGAAACGACAACGCCGTCTTCGTCCGGCGCAGCCCGTAGCTGCCCGTGACCAGCCCACCGGTCGGAAGCAACTTGCGCAGACCGTACGTCGAATCGAACAGGGTCGTATCGGCGGCGATCAACTGCGACCCGGTCGGCCGGTCGATCTTGTTGTACGTGATGTTCGTGAAGAACGTCGCGTCGAACACCGCCTCCGCCTCGACAAGCCGTGTCGTTTCGACCGCCGGGTTATACCGCTGGACCTTCAGTGCGTAGCTCGACGCCAGCGCGCGATGCAGCGCGTCCTCGAGCGTCAGGTGCACCTGACGCTCGCGCCGGATCGTCCCGATGCGCGAAAGCAGCCGCTCGTTGTACGCGACCGCCTCCGTGTCCTGCTCCGCCCGCGCAGCCGCCAGGTCCGCCAGCGCCTGCTCCCGAGCCGCCTCCGGGTCCGGCAGGTGCCACGCGAGACGCTCCGGGTCGATGTTCATCGGCCCAATCGCCGGCTCGTCGGGCCGACCGGAACGCGCCGGCGGCACCGATCGCTGCCGTGTTGGGTCGGATGACGCACCCGACGTCTCATGTGCTTGCCCGGACGCCGCCGGCGATGTCCGCTCTGGCTGATTCGATGCCGCCGGCGACGGCTTCGGGGTTTGGTCGGACGGCGCCGCGGCCGGCGCCGCCGGTGCCCCGCGTACCGACGTCGCGATGACCAACACGGCGATCGTGGCCGGCACCGCGAGAGCGGCCGGCACGGCGGTCCCTTTCCTCACAATGCTGATCCTTCCACGCGCGTGCCGCATGCCGACGGTCCGCCCGACAAACCACAACCGGCGCCGTCCACAACCGCATGTCGCGCCCGGCGGTCCACACACCGCACCCCCACGGCACGACGCCGCCGCTAGACCGGAGAACTCGCTTGGTTCACGCTAACGGGCCGGGCGCCGCGCCGCACCCGACATCCTCACCGCGGCATCCTATGCCCCACGCGGCCGCCGTCAATCGTGACCGACCACACGCACGCCACCACGCCACAACTTTTGACGCACCGCGCGTGCGCCCCGGCTCGACCCCACGCCCGCATGCCCGGACACACGCACCCACCGCGAGCCGGCTCGCGCTACGGGCTCGTGCTCCGCACTGCGCAATGGTACCATGCCCCCGTGACCGCGGTGCGCCCCGAGCGTGTGCGTGGGTTATGACCCAGGATGCATCCAACTACTACCGCTTCTGCCCCGACCGGCCGGACGTCGTGATCTCCGACGCGGTCTGCGCAAGCCGGCGCCGCGTACACTTTCACCTCTGCGCCGGCTGCAGGTTCAACGACGACGAACGCGCGTGGTGGGCCAACCAGGAAACCGCACCCGCCCCCGAGCCACCCGGCGAGCCCACAACGCCGATCCGCATCCAGCCGGCGACCCGATCCGCCCGGGATGCGTAGTCCCGCGTCGCGCCGCGTCCGATCGGGCGGAACGAACCGAGCCGCGAGCGCAAGCGACCGGCTTGTTCGCCGCACGACCGACGTCTCCAGCTTTGCTTCCTTTTCATCGCGGCTTGTAATGTTCCATCGAATCACGTGCGGCGCAGCCGTGGGGCCTGGTGACCATTCGATCGATGCGCCGCCGGGTAATGTCCATGTCTGGCATGCACGCACGCGCGACGACAGCCGGGTTCAACCCGCCGACCGCACCTCAATGGAAATCAGGGTATGTCGTGGAGTGCTATACGTCACCCGCCGCACGCGCCGGCGTGGCCCCATCGCCGGGCGCGATGCCGGTCGTTCCACGCGGCGTCCGGCTCGACGACGCAGCGGGACGCATCGGCCCTGCGCATGCGGCGCTTCAGACCTCGCTCACCTCCGCCGTCTTCGCCGCGAGGATCGTCTCGATCTCGTCCTCGTGGCGCTTCGTGAGCTTTTGAATCCGCTCCTTCGCGTCTTTCGCGGCGTCCTCGCTGATCGTCTTGGCCTTCTCTTCCGCGTCGACCGCCTTGTTCGCGTCGCGCCGGACGTTCCGAACCGCGATCTTCTGGGCCTCGGCCATTTTCTTGATCGTTTGCACGAGTTGCTGTCTTCGCTCGCCCGAAAGCGGAGGGATCGGCAGCCGGATGCTCTTGCCGTCGTTCACCGGCGCAATACCAAGATCCGACGTCTGAAGCGTCCGCTCGATATCCTTGAGCGTCCCCGGATCAAACGGCTTGATCAGCAGCGTCGCCGGCTCAGGCGCCGCGATCGTCGCCAGCTCGCGCGGCTCCATCGTGCTACCGTACGACGCCACCTCGACCTTGATGTGCTCCACGAGCGCCGGATTCGCCTCGCCGGTCCGGACGCCGCGAACCTCGTTCTTAAGAAACGCCACCGCCTTCCCCATCTTCGCGGCGCACTCGCGCTCGATCGCCCTGAGTGGCATGTGTCTTCGCCTCCACGCTCGCGCGCGCCGCGCGGCGGCGGTCCGCGACGCGCCGCTTCAACGACCGCCGTCGATGACCGTCCCCACGTCGGCCCCCGTCACAACCGCCTTCATGTTCCCCGGCTCCATCAGGTTGAGCACGATGATCGGGATCCTGTTTCGCTGGCACAGGTCCACCGCACTCACGTCCATCACCTCGAGCCGC
>JBHHVO010000117.1:0-8774 GCA_046754365.1 Phycisphaerae bacterium
GCATGACCCCCGGACCACGAGGTCCGCATAGCCCGCATCGGATTATAGCATCCTACCACATTAGATGCGCACCGCACGGCCTCGGTTCGCGGAAAACTTCGAAAGACCACCGCTGCGTCACATGCAACCCATGCGGCGGGACGCGGGCGATGGCCGGTACCGCACGCGTCGCACCCGTCCGCACCGCGGCGTAACCCGGCGCGGCGCCGGGTTCTCGGACGTCGCGGATCCGGCCGACGCCTCATGCCACACCGTACGGTTTCATGTGACATCGATCGAGAATACGCTCATCGGCGCGCCCGCATCAGCCGTCCACGCCCCGTAATACCTGCGTTCAGCGCGTAAGAGACGCATACGAAAGGGTTTATCTTACGGCCCGGTTGACTCGCCCTCACATGCAGCTTACGGTTTGACTGTTGGGGGGAGGCGCAGACTCCGCTCGTGTTCCGGTCGCGCCGCTGACCTGGTCAACGACGACGTTCCGCGAGCAACGGGCGGCGCAGAAACGTATTAAAGCCTGGATTCATGTTCCGCGGGGGGGCTGTGCGCCTACGGTGCGCGCCGGAGAACGCGGTCTCAGGATCAGCGGAACACGGGTACATGTTGGTCGTGGCGGGCCGCGCGACGTCGTGCCGCGGCTCGGCCGCGGGCCGCGACCCGGCCGAGGACAGGGGCGACGCCGGCCGGCGGTCGGTTCGGCGATCGCCGGGCGTTTACGAAAATGGGCATCACGCAGGCGGGATCGGTGGCGGATCAAACGGTGCAAACACGGGAACCCCGCCGCGCCGGCGAACCGCGACCACAGCGGGCGCACGACGCACCGCCCGTGTCGGACGGCGTCGCCGGCATCGTGCTCGCCGGCGTGCACGCGTGGGGTGATTCTGCGTTCGAGCGTGTCACGTGCCGGCCGCTCGTGCCCGTCGCGACACGCCCGCTCGTGGGGCACGCGTTGGCGTGGCTGCGGCGCGGCGGCGTGGCGCATGCCGTCGTATGCGCGAACAGCGACACGGCGGCCCTGCACCGGGCGCTCGGGGCGGGCGACGCGTACGGCATGTCGCTCCAGTACTACGAAGACGTGATGCCCCGTGGCCCGGCGGGGTGCGCGCGCGACGCCGCGTTAACCGGCGACGCCGACACGCTCGTCGTGGTGGACGGCACCGTCATCCCCGGCATCGACCTGCGGCGCGTGCTCGCCCAGCACGTCGCGTCGACCGTGCCGCTCACCGTGGTCGCCTACCGGTCGGAGTCCGTGTGCGGCGGTCGCGACGGTGAGGAGCAACCCACGGGTATCTACGTGTTCGATCGGTCCGCGCTGATCCACGTGCCCGACTCCGGTTACCACGACATCAAGGAGAATCTCATCCCGGCGCTCTACCGTCGCGGGAAGCGCGTCGGAACGTATCGGGTGTCGGACGGCGCGGTCGCACGCGTCACGGATGCGGCGTCGTACCTGTCCGTCAACATGTGGGCCGTGCAGGATGCCTTGGCCAACGGCTCGCTACCGGTCGCGTATCGACCCGTAGGCGACGCGTATGTGCACGCGTCCGCACGGGTGGACGCGTCGGTGCGGTTCGTCGG
Source organism: Phycisphaerae bacterium (assembly GCA_046754365.1). Classification (GTDB taxonomy): domain Bacteria; phylum Planctomycetota; class Phycisphaerae; order UBA1845; family UBA1845; genus JBHHVO01. The sequence continues at coordinate 1,579 of JBHHVO010000117.1, forward strand.
ACCGGTGCTCGTCGAGGCGGCGTGCGTCATCGAACCCGGAGCGTGGCTCGTCGGACCGACGTCACTCGGCGTCGGGTGCCGCGTCGGCGCCGGCGCGATGGTGAGTCGGACCGCGCTGTGGCGAGGATGCCGGATCGGCGCCGGCGCGATCATCGACAAGTGTGTGTTCGTGGACGGGACGGAAGCCGCGTCGGACGCCGCGATGCGTGAGACGGTCTGCATCGCACGCCGCCGCGCAAAACGGAAATGGCGGCGGCCCGGCGCACCGGCGCGTACGCCGGTCGACGGGTATCGGCCGTCCGGCGCGGATGCCGGCGGCGTAACGTCGGACCAACCGGATCGGGCCGCGTCCGCGACAGCCGGCGACGGCACGACCGGTGCGCCCGGCGATGTCACGCCCGGCGGGCCGGACGGCGTCGTGCCGGATGCGGCGGCCGGTGTGGCGACCCAGCGGCCGATGTGAACCAGGGTTCCAGTGAAGCGAGACAGTCATGGTGGATGAGCGAGGACAACAAGGGCGACCGACTCACGACGCACCTCGGCAGGCACTCGTGCCCGTGGGGATGACCGGCGACACCGATCTGGCCGTACACGACGGCTCCACCGCGCCGATCGCGGCGCCGCCGTCCACCGGCCCGACCGGCGGCGTAACGCTCGCGTTGCTCATGCGGTGCAAGTGGCTTATGTGCGGCGTGTTCCTGCTGATACTCGGGCTCGGCGTGCCGTGCATCTGGGTGTTCACCGTGCCCGAGTACACCGCGACGGCAGTCGTGCGCGTTCGCCCGGTCGTGTCGAAGATCCTCTTCGAGACCGAGAACAACGGCATGGTCCCGCTCTACCAGTCCTACATGAACACCCAGGTGTCGATCATCAAGAGCTCAACCGTCCTGGACCGCGTGCTCGATCGCGAGGACGTCCGGCAGACAGAGTGGTATGAACACCCCACACGGTCCTGGCGGCTCGTCGGTAAGCCCACCACACACCTCGAGCGACTCCAGATGGGTCTCACGATCAGGCCCAGAAAAAACACCGAGCTCATCGATGTCTCGATGAGCGCCGCCGTCGCGCACGATGCCATGGTCATCGTCAACGCCGTGGTCGACGAATACGACGCCTACAACATGACGACGATCGGCCAGGCCGATCAGCAACTCCGCGAGACCCTCCGCGAGAAGAAGCGGGACCTCGAGGCCGAGATCAAGGGGCTCATCGAAACCAAGTACGCCACGTCCGAGCAGCTCGGCACGCTCAGCCCCGAGGAGCTGCGATCGTCGCTCACGACGCAACTCAGCGCGCTCAAGGCCGAGCAGGCCCGCATCAAGCGTGAACGGCAACTCGCCCAGTGGGACCTTGACGTCTTCACCAGACCGCCCGTCGAGGATGACACCGCTGCGACCACCACGGATGACGCCGGCGCGCCCGCCCTCGAAGCCACCGCCGCCGACACCGCCCTCGCCAGACAGTACGCGGCCGATCCGGAATGGACCAGACTTCACCGGCAATGGGAGGACGCCCAACTTCAGCTCGCCGTCGCGCGACAGACCTATGGTGAAGCGCATCCCCACGTCAAGCGGCTCGCGGCGACCGCCGTCCAGGTCGAAACCCTCCTGCGCAACCACGAAGCCCGCCTCGTCGAGCAGGCGACCGCCGGCCGCGGCGGCGCCGCGACCGTCGCCAACCGCGCCCTCGGCGCGGGGACCACCGGGTCGCTGAAAGTCCGCGCAAGCCGAATCCAACGCGAACTCGAACTCCTCGACGACACGATCGCCGCACAAACCATCGAGGTCCGCAAGGCCGGTCAAACCGCACGCAACCTCGCCACGATCAACGAGCAGCTGCAACACAAACGCGGCGTGCTCGAAGCCGTCCACAACCGCCTGACCGCCCTCGAAACCGAGAAGAACGCGCCGGGACGCGTGAGCGTCGCATCCAAAGCGATCGAGCCGTCCGTCCCCAGGCGCGACCGCCGCATCATGCTCACGATCCTGACCGTCGCGGCCGCGGTGCTGCTCGCGGTCGGCGCCGGGTATCTCCGCGTCAGCACGGACCCCAAAATCCGTCAGGCCGACGACGTCGTGCGCACGATGCACGTGCCGTTCCTCGGCGAATTGCCGCCGCTGCCCACCACCAAGGACGTGTTCGCCGACTGCGCCCCCGTGCTCATGGAGAACATCCGTATGGTCCGGACCGCGCTCGTGGAGCGCCTCGCCGGACTCGACGGGCAGGTGTTGCTCGTCACGAGTTCCACCAGCCGTACCGGCAAAAGCAGCGTGAGCCTGCTGCTCGGTCGGAGCCTCGCCAACCTCGGCAAACGCGTGCTTCTCGTCGAGGCCGACATCCGCCGCCCGTCCCTCGCGGAACGCGTCAACGTCGACGGCCACATCGGCCTGGCCGCGCTGCTCGCCGGTGCGACCGACGACGCGAGCGCGATCACACGCGTCGGCGCCGCCGGGTTCGATTTGATCGTCGCCGGCGACCCGCCCGAGCAATTCACGCCCGAGCTGCTCGCCAACGGTGCGTTCGCGTCGTGCCTCGATCGGTGGCGCAAAAACTATGACATCATCCTGCTCGACGGACCGCCGCTCTTGCCGGTCGCCGATGCACGCATCCTCGCGCGACACGCCGACGGCGCGCTCATGGTGCTACGCTCGTCCCACTGTCGCCGCGCAGACGCGGTCCAGGCGCTCGGCGATCTCAGCGCCGCGGGCGGACGCCTGCTCGGCACCGTGCTCGTCGGAGTCAAGGGCGGCGGACGCAGCGGCGCCGGCACCGGCTACGGCTATGGCGGCGCGTATGCGAATTACTACGCCCGTCCCTATGCGTTGAGCGTGTAGTCAACGTCGCGGATCCGGTGGTTTCGTTGTGGTACCGCTCATCTTCGATCATCGGCCGCACTACCTCGCCGGCGCGCCGCGGTGCGTGTCGCTGCTGACGCTCCCGTTCGGCACGCGCTCCCTACTCGCTACGTTGGTCGAACGCACCGGGTGGCCGCGCGACGTCGAGCTCACCGTCGTGACCCGCTTCGAGATCGATGACGCGTACCACGAGGCGCTCCACGCCGCGTTCCGCGGACCCGTCCGCGTCGTCGCCGCCACCGAGCTCGCGCCCCTATGCCAGGCGTGTGAGCAGGCGGACGAGGCGTACCTCCTCGATCCCGCGCGATGGCCCGGACCCTCCGTCGACGTCGCCGACGTCGTCGCCGGACTCCGCGACTTTCGCGGCGCCGTCCACGCGGTCGCCGTCGACGTCGGCATGGACGACACCCGCGAACGCGTCGAACGCGACGACGATGGACAGGTCACGCGCGTGCAGCGGTTCTACAACGGCGCCAACTGGCCCGAGGTCGCGTCCAACGCCGTGTTCCTGTCGCGTGTCCCGGCGCGGGCGATCGCCGACATCCAGTTCTCCACGTTGGGGGAACTGCGCGCGGCGCTGTGTGCGAAAGGTGTACTCAGCCGCGACGTCCCCGTGGCCGCGCATTTCGTCGATCTCCACGACGAGGCCACCTGGCTCCAGCTCTGCGAACAAACCATCGTCTCCGATATTCAACGCGCGGACCACGACGGGTTTACCGTCCATGCCCGGGAAACGCTCGTCGGACGAGACTGCCGCATCGACCCCACCGCAAGGATCGCCGGACCCGTCATCCTCCACGACGACGTCACCGTACACGCCGGCGCAACCATCATCGGACCGGCGACCATCGGGCAGGGTGCCCGAATCGGACCCAACGCGGTCGTCGCACACGCATGCCTGGTCCCGCGAAGCGAAGTGCCGGCCGATCGGACCGTGCGGTCGCGCGTCGTGTGCGGCCGATCGGATGCGTCATCAGAGCACATCGATCCACCGGGCGCGCCCGCCCTGCCGCGGTTCAAGCCTGTGGGCCGCGAACGCATCACCGACGAACGGACCGCGTCGCCCGACCGCCCGCCGCGCGCGCGCTGGGGCCACCTCGCGGCGAAACGCGCGTTTGATCTTGTCGTCTCGTCGGTCGCGCTCGTACTGCTCTTCCCTTTGTTCCTGGCCGTCGCGATCGCGATCAAACTCACGTCCCGCGGACCCATCACGTTCCGCCACGTCCGAGAACGGCGGGACGGCAAGGCGTTCGGGTGTGTCAAGTTTCGCACGATGGTCGCGGATGCGCACCTGCAACAAAAGGCCCTATCCGACGCGAACGAGGTGGACGGGCCCCAGTTCAAGCTCCGGGACGACCCGCGCGTGACACGCATCGGCCGGTGGCTCCGCGCGACCAACATCGATGAGCTCCCGCAACTCTTCAATGTGTGGCTCGGGCACATGAGCCTCGTCGGCCCGCGCCCGTCGCCGTTTCGGGAGAACCAGATCTGCGTCCCGTGGCGCCGGGCACGGCTCTCGGTCCGGCCGGGCATTACCGGACTCTGGCAGACCTGCCGGGCCGAAGACCGTTCCGCGGCGGACTTCCACGAGTGGATCTACTACGACATCACGTATGTGCGCCACTTCTCGTTCTGGCTCGACATCAAGATCCTCCTCGCGACCGTGCTAACGCTCGGTGGACGCCGCAGCGTCCCGGTCCGGTGGCTCGTCCCGACCGACCTCGGCCGCGCGGAGGCGATGGCACGGCCGCTGCTCGGTTAACGGCGTGGTTCCACGGGTCACGATAAGCGAAGCCGCGACGGCATCCGAGCGGTCCTCGCCCACCGAGCCAGGCCGCGGACGCGCGGGCACGGCGCGGCGAGAGGCCTCTCACACACGCGCTCGCATCCAACCGAATCGACCGGATTCGGGCGCCGGATCCAATACCTAACCGCGGCCTGGGCGAATGCATATCGCCGCCACGACACCCGCCCCAGCACGCCCGGGACCGCACCGCGGATCCCCGACGCCTTGTCGGCTAGTACTGCATGCACACGTCCATTCCGTCGATAGCGCAATATCCGAGCGGTCGCCCCCGCGGTCCTACCCACCGCGGCTGTACCACTTGAACTGGGAGGTCGTTGCATGAACCGAAAGCCTGTACTGCGGCGGCGCAACACGGGTGTCCGGGTGCCCCGCGGCGGCGTGGGTGCCGCGCCCCCACCCTCGGGAAACGGGCCGGCCGGGCCCCGGCGTGGCTCGATCAGACACGGTGCCGCGGCCACCGCGGTCCCGGCGCTGGTAGCGCTCGCGGCCGTCGCCGGTGCGTCCGGCTGCAGCGATCACCGGCTTGACCTCGCGTCGTTCATGGACATGCAGCGTGCCATGCGCGCGGCCGCCGCGGCGCGTACCGTCGCGGCGAGCGAGCAACACCGCGGACCGCAGATCGACCAGCGGCTCGGTCCGTACCGGGTCGGCCCGAACGACGTCCTGACCGTGACGATGACCGGCGCCGACGCGACGACGCTTTTCCCACCGATGGACGTGCGTGTGGATCGATACGGGGAGATCGATCTCCCCGTCATCGGCGGTGTGCAGGTCGGCGGCATGGCGCTCGTCGATATCGAGGACACGATTCGGGCGTCGTTCGTACCGCACGTCGTCCGCCAGGCCGAGGATGTATCCGTCCATGTGACCGTCACCGAGCCGAACTTGACGCGCGTCCTCGTCGTCGGTGCGGTCGTAAACGCCGGGCTTGTCCCGCTCCGCGCAACCGAGCGCAACATGCTCCACGCGATCGTCGGCGCCGGAGGCGTTACGTCGCTTGGGTCCGGAAACGCGACGCTGCGGCGGATCCGACGACCCGCCGAGTCGATCACACTCAATCTCACCGATCCCGTCGACCTGGCCGAGGCGATCGCCCTCGATCCGCTCGAGGACGGTGACATCATCACCGTCGAGGCCGCGATCCCCAACACCGTGTTCGTCGGCGGGCTCGTCAACGGTCCGGCGCCACAGATGTATCCGCCGGGCACGTCGGTGACGTTTCTTCAGGCCATCGCCGCCGCCGGCGGGCTCCGCACCGACGTGACCCCGACCGAGGCGACCCTCATCCGGCGGATGCCCGACGGGAAAGACGCGCACGTCAAGATCGATCTCCGCGCGGTCGCGTCCGGGCGGGCCCCCAACATCGTGCTCGCCGGCGGCGACATCGTCTGGGTCCCGGAGACGTTCGGTACGCGGGTGCAGGACTTCATCAACCGCAACATCTTCCTGCGCGCCGGTGCGACCGTGACCTACTCCGCAACCGCAGTCGACTTCCTCAACAACGACGCCGAACGAAGTCAGGGCGGACAGGAACAGAACTTCGATCCGCTCGGGTTCCTCGCGCGCAACGCGGCGCTGCAGTCATTAACCCCGTAGCGGCCGGTCCAGCGAGGCAGGGCACGGGGCGCGAGCCCATGTCGCCGGCGGTCGCGAACCCGCACCGCACCGCCGGCTTCCCGGTTCCGCGCCGTGACCCCGCTGCCGAATCGACGAAGCGTGACATGACCCCCGGGCGCATACGCATACAGGCCGCCACCACATGAACCCACCGGCATCCACACCCGCGGAAACGACCACCGCGACCGCGACGCTGGCCGACCGTCTCCGCGGCTTGGCCATCGGCTCGCTCGCGCGGATGTTCCGTCCGGACGACGGGCTCTTCGTGTTTCGGGTCCGCCGCAACGGTGGGGACGTCCTGCCCGAGGGTGTCAGTACACGGTACACCGCCATCGTGCTCATCGCACTCGCGCACGAGTCGCCCGAAACCATATCGGCCGTACTCGGCGGGCGGCATGTCGCGGATGTCTGCACGCGGCTCGCACCACGCACCTGCGCGGCGGACAATCTTGGTGACGTCGCGCTCACGCTCTGGGCGTGCCGGGCCCTGCGCCATGACGCTGCGGGTGTCGTGCTCGATCGGATGCGGGACCTTGATCCCGTCGCCGGACCGCACCCGACCGTCGAGGTCGCGTGGTCGCTCAGCGCCCTGACCGCCGGTCATGCCACCGGCGCGGAAGACGCGGACCTGGCCGACCGCATCGCGCGCCGGCTGCGAGCCTGCCGCCGCGCCGGGTCGGGCCTGTTTCCGCACTGGCCGACCGATGCGGGCGGGTCCCGACTGCGCGGTCATGTAACGTGCTTTGCGGACCTGGTGTATCCGATCCAGGCGCTCGCCCACCATCACGCCACCGCCGGCGACCGCGAATCCGCTGCAACCGCGATCGCGTGTGCGGACCGCATGTGCGCCCTACAGGGAGACGCCGGCCAGTGGTGGTGGCACTACGACGTGCGGACCGGCCGGGTCATCGAGCCGT
>JBHHVO010000118.1:0-8754 GCA_046754365.1 Phycisphaerae bacterium
CTACGCATCTGGCCGCGTGCATTTGCGAAAGTACCGCACCGGCACATCCTCGGAATAACCCGCGTGCGCAAACAGCGCCGCCGACGACGCGTTCTCCGGCTCGACCAGCGCCGCCACGATCTCGATGCCCGCGCGACGAATCGCCGCGTCACACGCCGCAACCAGCGCCGCGCCGACGCCGCGCCGCCGGTATGCAGGCAACACCGCGAGACGATTGATCCACCCCTTGCGCTCGTCATGCGTCCCGAGCACGACCCCGACAATCCGATCCGCGTCCGTCGCGACGAGATACAGCCCGGGAAACCGCGCGAGCTGACGCCGAAACCCCGCCTCGCCGTCACGCCCGCCCGCCCGAAACGCCAGACCGGCCGCACGCCACACCGCCACGATCGCCGCATAATCACCGGCCGTCGCGGGCCGGATCGACACCACCGGCTCATGAAACACCGTCACGCCCCACCCCCTCCGGACCGTGCGTACGCGAGATACAGAAACTGCGACAGATCGAACAACGCATGCCCCACGATCGCGGGGATGATCGACCGCCGCCAGACCGTCACGACACAGAACACCAGCGACAACACCGACACCATCACGAGCGCCGCCGGTTCTTGATCCAGTGCGTGCGGCGCCGTGAACACGACCGTGCACAACACGACCGCGATCGGCCAACTACCCGTCGCGCGACGAAGCCGCGTCAGCAGAAATCCACGAAACAAGACTTCCTCCCACATCCCCACCACCAGCGCGATACCGCCGTATTGCCACCGCGAGAGATCCGGCATGATCGCCATAAGCCGGCCGGCGTTCTCGGCCATCTGTCGACCCGCGGCCGGGAACGCCGCGAGCAGCGCCGCCATGATCGGGAAGATCAATCCATACGCGACGCCGGTCGCCGCGATGCCGAGCAGGACGTTGAGCGGCAGGGAGCGCCAATACAGCCCGACCGACGCCGGCGCCTGTCGGCGGTACACGAGCACGAGCCCGACGGCCAGCATCGCGCCGGTCGCCTGCGCGACGAGTGTCGGCGCCAAGAGCGCCCGCTCGAACTCGCGCTCGAGCGGGTCGCCGTCGTCCGCGTCGGTCCACGCCGCATCCGGCGGCATGCCAATCGCCACGCCGAGCGCCATCCCCCCGACAACACTCAACCCCACAAGCAGCACAAGCACCGCGACGATGTCCCACCACGCCGCTCGGCGCGTGCTGTCCAACAACAAGAACGCACGGCGCTGCCGCACGACGCCGACATGCCCTTCGCCCAACACCGGCCGCGCCACCGGCACATCGAACCCCACCGCCGCCGCATCGCCGGACACCGCCCCCACACCCGACACCGGTCGATCGCCCGACACCGGCCGCGCGGCCCCCGCGTCGTCACGCCCGGTCGTCCCGGCCTCATCGCTCACAACGACAGCTCCCGAACCCATCGCATGCCACGCAACGCCCGAGCCGATCGCATGCCACGCGAGTTCCGCATCGCCGGCGCGCCGCGTCACGCACAAAGCGCGGTCCCGCCCACGCCACTACCCGCCGGCGCCCGCGCATGCCCGGCCCCCGCGCGTGGCGTCCGGCCCCCGCGCCGGACGCGGCGAACCATGCCGCGCCCATGCGTCCCTCAACGCCGTACACCCGCACCGTCCCCGATGCACGTGGGCGACATCATGATGCGACCGCGACAACGGCGCGCGACCACGGCGCCCGCCGTCGACAGGGTCACATGCGCATGCCACCGCGTCCCGGCGTGAGTAGAACGCAGCGCCGTGAACGCGTCAAAACGCGATCCCGTGTGTGCACCCCCGTTCGGGCACACCGCGCCTCACGCACAGGCCCCGCCTCGGCGGTCAATCAACGATCCGGCGTCCCCCACGGGATGTCAGCGACGCGCGTGTGTTACGCGACGCCTTGGTGGTTCGCGATCTGATGTCTCGTGTGGCGTTCGGTGTCACATCGCGACACCGCCGCCGATCGGCATGACGCCACGGTCGCGTGTGCGCGCCGCGCTCGGTGTTGTCAGCGGGGGCCGTGCGTCTTGTCCGAATCCGCATAGCGCGGCTGCACGGCCGGTAGCTTGATGTGAAACGTCGTCCCCTCACCGGGCGCCGTATCGACGTCGATGACACCGCCCAACTCGGTGACGATCTTTCTGGCGGCGGCGAGCCCGAGGCCGGTCCCGCCCTGCCCCTTCGACGAGTGGAATGCATCGAAGATCCGCTCGCGATGCTCCTCGCCGATGCCGCCCCCGTTGTCGCTGATGGACAGCAACACCCGCGCCGCCGACTCATCATACGTGGTGGCGATGTTGACGCGTCCGTCGAGCGGCGGGGACGCCTCGATCGCATTCACGACGACGTTGTGCACGACCTGGTGCATGCCGTTCTGGTCCAGCGGTATGGCCGGAAGCTCCTCCAGCTCCGACAGCAGCATGACACCGCGCTCGTCCGCCCGCGGTTGGGCCAGGTCCAGCACCTCACGCACGATCTGATTGAGCTGAATGGTCTCGATGCGCGGCCGGCGATCCTTGCTGAACGTGAGCATGTTCGTGGTCAGGTGTAGTGTGCGATCGAGATTGCGCCGGACGATCGCCCAACCACTCCGCACCGTGTCCATCGCACCCTTGCGAATCCCGAGTTCGACCGCCTCGGCCCCGCTTTGAAGCCCCTGCAGGATGTTGCGAATGTGATGCGAGAGATACGCGACCGTTTCCCCCGTCGCCGCGAGACGTTCCGTGCGCACGCGCGATTCGAGCAGGCGCGTGTTCTCGATCGCCATCCCGGTCAAACGCCCGATCGCCACCACGAGCCGGAGTTGCTCCTGCGTATACGTGTGGTGGGACATCGAACAATCCAGGTGGATCACGCCATACACGTCATCCCGGACCGGGATCGGAACACACATGACGCTGCGCAACCCGAGCCGGTGAATGCTATCCTGGCTGCTGTCGCCACCGAACCGATCGTCCGTCATCGCGTTCGCGCAAAGCACGCCTTCCCGGTGGTCCAGGACATGCTTGATGATCTTGTGCGACGTAACGATCTTCGGGCGCCGGCCCCGACGTTTCGTCCGATACCGCACGACCTGCGCCGTCGGCTCCTCACCGTCAGCCGGACGCATCAACACGACCAGCCGGTCGACAATCAGGTGGTCGAGCACGATGTCGGCCACGTGTTCTACAAACGCGTCGACCGACTCGATCGTCCCGATCATCTCGGCGATCTTGTACACGACGTTCCACGCCGCGACCGCGTCCGCCGTCTCCGGCGGCTGCAGGATCACGCTGTCGTCCGACGCCGCGACGGCCGACAGGATCGACGACCCCGTGTCCCCGTCGCCGCGCTCGAGGTCCACGAGATCGCGGACACCGTGCGGACCCGCGAACCCCTCGACGGCGTCCTGCCCGCTGAACACGAGCAGCGAACACCCGACCTTGATCTGATCACCGTGCTTGAGCGGTGTCGGTGACACGAGCCGTCGGCCGTTCACATACGTCCCGTTCGAGCTGTTCAGGTCGGTCAGGATCCAACTGTTGCAGTTCGGGTGCAGTTCCGCGTGACGCCGCGACGCACTGTCATCGGTCAGCGTGATCTGGTCGGAGTGCCGCCCGATGACGACCGCTTCATCAAAAGAGGGGTATGTACGGCCCTTATCCGGACCCTGCAACACGTGAAGCGTCGCCACGGATCAATCCCCCAATCCATCGCACCCCAGCAAACTGTTCGTGGGCCTACCCGGGCCCCGTCGAGCGCGCCCGAATGGTCCGTTCGCCGAACGGCCGGACACTTGCTGATCAGTCGCGCGGCGCGTGCTGTGGATATGCCTGTTGGATCATAGGGACCACGCCGCACTGTGTCAACGCCCGCCCGGCACCGACCCCCCACCACCAAGCCCCTGCCCCGTCACGCCCGCCGCCCCCCCCGCAACGGCGACACGCGGCTATCGGACCAGCACCGGCGGCCGGCTGTGCCGGGACGTGGCACATGCCTGCACGCCGCGTCGTCGATCCTGCCGCCCGGACGTGTCCCGCACGCCGCGCCGGCACGCCGCGAACGCCGTCCGCCACAGCGCATCCAGGCCCGCGTCACGCCCCGTTCAAGCCGACCGGCCGGGCAACCGACATGCAACCAGGGGTACGCGTGCGGCACGATCGCGCGACGGCGCCGGTCACGCGCCGGACCGCACGCCCGGCCTGGTGGCCATCAACCGACGGCGCCGGCGCTCCACAGCCCGTGGGGCGCAACGCATATCGCGCCGGCCCCCGCGCGCTCTAAACCGCAGCGAGCGGGATGAAGACGCGAGATGGGATGAACCTGTGACGCCCGACGTTCCCTCACACGACGTCAACTATCGGACGCTCAGCCGCAAGCCGCGCCCGCGAACCCCGCCGCTCAGGTGTGCCGAGAGCGAGCTCGACACACTCTTCGCGCTCAAGGAGCAGCGCGAAAAGCGGCAAGCCGAGCGAGCCCAACGGGTTGAGCCCGATCCGATCGAGCAGCTCCGTGCGCTCGTGATCAGCGACCTCATCCCGGTGTTCGCTGAACTGGTCGACAAGTACGCGCCCAAGGGTGTTTCCATGCGTATGGACGCGTCGAAGCTGCTCGCCGGCGGCCGCGAGATCACGTTGGATTTCGTCGTCGGCGACGATCGCGCGCGGCTCGAGGGCACCGTCACCAACGATGCGATCGCGTTCCAGGCAACGCACTACGTCGCGGATTCCCGGGGCGAACTCACCAGCGGCCCCATGCTCCGCCTGCGACAGTTGACCCGCACGACGTTCCGTGAATTCGTGTGCGGACGCCTCGCCGCCCTGATCCGCACGTCACTACGACGTCAGTAGCCGTCCCGCCCGCCCGCGCCACGCCGCTGCGGTGTCGACGGAAACCGCCGCGTCCGCGTTTTGCCACGCGGTGTGTGCCGCGCTATAATAGTTCGGCGGCTACGTCGGCCCCATTGGCGGGCCGGGACGACCCGCCGGAGAGTACGCGAGTCATGCTGTTTCAGCCGCCCCTGCCCAGCAAGTACGCGGCGCTTTCGGAAGAGGAGATGTGCCAGGCGATCGCGCACCGGAAGCGCGCGCTCGGCCCACAGCTCGTCATCCTCGGTCATCACTACCAGCAGGACGATGTCATCCAGTTCGCCGACTACACCGGCGACAGCCTCAAACTCTCGCAAATCGGCGCCGCGCAGCGGGACGCACGCTGGATCGTGTTTTGCGGCGTTCACTTCATGGCCGAGTCGGCCGACATGCTCACACACGACGATGTGCAGGTCATCCTGCCCGACCTGTCGGCGGGCTGCAGCATGGCCGACATGGCCGACATCGATGAGCTCGAAGACGCGTGGGCGTTCCTCGTCGACGCGTGCGGCGCCGAGATAACACCCGTTACGTACGTCAACTCGGCCGCGTCGATCAAGGCGTTTTGCGGCGGCCACGGCGGGGCGTGCTGCACGAGCAGCAACGCGCGGGACGTCCTGGCATGGGCGCTGGACCAGGGCGGCAAGGTGCTGTTCCTGCCTGACCAGCACCTCGGCAGAAACACCGCATACGCGATGGGCATCGCGCTCGACGACATGGTCGTCTACGACCCGCGCATGCCCGACGGCGGCTTGACGCGGTCGCAGGTACACGGCGCGAAAGTGCTGCTTTGGAAGGGCCACTGCAGCGTGCACGCGCTGTTCACCGCGGCCCAGTGCGACGACATCCGGCGGCACGACGACCGGTGCCGGATCATCGTGCACCCCGAGTGTCCGTGGGACGTGGTACAACGCGCGGACTTCGCGGGCAGCACGGAGTTCATCATCAAAACGATCCGCGACGCCGCACCGGGGACGCGATGGGCGGTCGGCACCGAGGTACACCTCGTAAGCCGCCTCGCGCAGCGGCATCCGGACAAATCGATCCGGTCGCTCGCCGGCATCCAATGCCTCTGCACAACCATGTACCGCATAGACCTGCGGCACCTGCTTTGGGCGCTGGACGAGCTCGCCGCCGGGCGCACGGTCAACCGTATCCGGGTAGACGCCCGGACGCGCCGGCTCGCCGTCGTCGCACTCGAGCGCATGCTCGCGCATGTATCGCCCACGCCGGTCGCCGTGAAATAGCCGGCCCGCACCGTCTCCACGGCTGGTGGGTCCGATAGTCGCGCGCGTGGGCGCCCGCGGCGACGAGGGAGACGGTTTCTTACGAACGCGCGTCGGCTGTGTGCCGATAAACACGCGATCGCGCGCCACTACGGGCGCGTTCCCGGAACGCGCCAGACGCGGCGACGCGCGCCGAGCCGCCGGCGCGGCCCGACCGGTTGGAAGACACGGATCCATGCCGACCGCAACACTCGACAGACCCGCCGTCGCACGCTTCGCCGCGGCCACGGCCGAGGCGCCGCCAAGCGTCTCGGCGGTCCGAGACGTGGCGACGACCCTCCCCGCCGGCGTGATCGACGGGGGCGAGATCGTCATCCTCGCGATCAAGCCGTCGCTCTGGCGGACCGGCTTCGACGCGGCGCCGTGGCTCGTGGCCACGGGCCTGCTCGCCGGCGGCGTGGCGTGGTTCGACAAGGCGCTGCCCGGGTTGTCGACGGCGGTCACGGTGCAGGTGGCCGTTGTGATCGGGCTCGCACGGCTCGCGCTGGCGGTCATGCGATGGGTGCCGCAGTGGCATGTCCTCACGAACCGGCGGATCATCGACATCCACGGCATCCGTACACCCCGGATCACGGCGTGCCCGCTCGTCCACGTGCGGAACACCTACGTCGGCGCATCGCTGCCCGAGCGGATCACCCGCCTGGGCACCATCACGTTCGTCACCCGTGAGCCCGACCGCCCCCCGTCCTTCTGGCGATCGATCCACGCGCCACACGCCGTACACGACCGCATCCGCCGCGCCGTCGAAAACGCAATCGACAACAACGTCCACAATCTCTAGGGATGCGTCCCTCGTCCGTTGCTTCGCTCGTCGTTCGATCGAGCGCGACGACCCGAGCCGCAAGACCGGTTGCTTCGCGGCAAAAGACCGGGTGCCCCATGGCTTCAGCCGTGGCGGACACGCGTCGGCCGCGCCGCCGCCGGTCCACCGCGAGCCACACGCTTCCTGCGCGCCCGCCGATGCCGTACATTGACGGCATGGCCATCGTTACCGTCCAATCCGCGACGAAACAATACGCCACACAGCACGTGCTCACGGGCGTATCACTCGAGCTCCACGCGGGTGAGACGGCCGGGCTCGTCGGCCCGAACGGCGCCGGCAAGACCACGCTCTTCCGCCTCATCGCCGGCGTCGAACAACCCGACACCGGGACCGTCACACGCGCGAAGGGCCTGCAGATCGGCCTGCTGCAGCAGGAGCCGACCTACGACCCCGACCGCACGCTCCACGACGACGTCGGCAGCGTGTTCGAACACCTGCTCAAGCTCGAACGGCGCCTCCACGCGGTCGCCGACGACATGGCGGCAAGGGCCGGTGATCCCGAGCTCCCGCGGCTCATGGACCAATACGATCGCCTGCACGAGCGCTTCGTCGCCGCCGGCGGACACACATTCGAGACGCGGCTCAACGAGATCCTCGGCGGACTCGGCTTCTCCCGCTCGGATTATACGGTGCCGATGGGTATGCTCTCGGGTGGCCAGAAATGTCGTGCCGCGCTCGCAAGGATGCTGCTCGAAGATCGTGACCTGCTCTTGCTCGACGAGCCGACGAACCACCTTGACATCGACTCGGTCCGCTGGCTCGAGAAGTTCCTCGCCGGACACCGCGGCGGCGCCGTCATCGTATCGCACGACCGCTACCTGCTCGATCGCCTCTGCGACCGCATCATCGAACTTGACAACGGCAAGGTCACGACGTTCCCAGGCAACTATTCCAACTACGCGCAAACAAAGGCGACGCGCATGCTCACGATGCGGCGCCAATACGAAAAGGACAAAACCTTCATCGATAAGGAGCGGGCGTTCATTACCAAACACCTCTCCGGACAGCGCACGAAAGAAGCCAAGGGACGGCGCAAACGCCTCGAGCGGCGCCTCGCCGCCGGCGAGTTCGTCACCGACATCGCCCATGAAAAACGTACCGCCAGGATCGCATTCGACGGCGGCGGCGGTGCCCCGGACGGTACCGTCCTGCGGTGTGACGGGCTCACGATGGGGTTCGGCGATCGCGTACTCTTCACCGGACTCAATCTCCAGGTCGCATCGGGTGATCGACTCGGCATCACCGGCCCGAACGGCACGGGCAAGACAACGCTCCTTCGCCTCGTGCTCGGCGAACTCGCCGCCGTCGACGGCGACGTCACGCTCGATCCGCGCCACACGGTCGGGTATTACGCCCAGCAAGCACCCGACATCGACACCCACCAAACGATCGTGGACCGGATCCGTTCGGTGCGGTCCGACATGACCGACCACGACGCCCGGTCCTACCTGGCCAGGTTCCTGTTCACCGGCGACGACGCGTTCAAAACGCTCCGGTCCCTCTCCGGCGGCGAGCGGTCGCGCGTGCGCCTGGCCGTTCTCATGCTCGAGCAGCCGGACCTGCTCGTACTCGATGAGCCGACCAACCACCTCGACATCCCATCGCGCGAGGTCCTCGAAGCCGCGCTCGTCGACTTCCCCGGCGCGATCATCGTCGTGAGCCACGATCGATACTTCCTCGACCGCGTCGCGCAGCGCCTGCTCGTCATCCGCGCCGACGGCTGCACGCTCTACCGCGGCAACTATTCGTTCTACCTCGAACAGACCGAACGCAGCCGCGACCGCGGCCCAGGCGAC
>JBHHVO010000119.1:0-8753 GCA_046754365.1 Phycisphaerae bacterium
CGTGACGACGCTGTTCGGCGGCGCGTCAACGTCGCGCCGCCCTTACGACCTTGACTCACTTGTCTGCGCGTCACGGCCCGGATGGCGCGCGGTCGCGTCGCATGCGCCGCTGATGGTGACGGTGGCGGTTGTCGTCGTGCTGTGTTGTCAGTTGCGGTGGTCGCTGGCGTCGGTCACAGCGTGGCAGTGCGACGAAATCCCGCTGCTGGTTCGCTTCACCGGCCTGTGCGGCCACGTGACGAATGAAGAGCAGGCCCGGGCGTTTGAGCCGAGCTTTTACACGTTCTACATGGGGGCCATGCGTAGCCTTCGCGCGCCGCACACGATCGCCACGATCCACACGACGACCGGGTTCTGGGTCAACCTGACGACTCATGTGTTCGGCGTGACGCCCGCGGCCGGGCGTATCGTGCCGATGCTATGGTCGATCGCGGCGATCGGAGCCGCGGCGTGGGGCGGTTGGCTCGTGGTACGGAGCGTTCCGGGGGCGTGCATCGCAGCCCTGTTGGCGGCGCTGTCGCCGCACGCAACGGCATACGCGGCCCAGGCCCGCGGGTATGCGGAGGCGATGGCGCTGGCGCCGCTGCTGCTCATCGCGCTCGAGTACTTTCGGCGACGACCCGACCGGTGGCTGCGGGCCGTGCTGGTCCTCGTGTGCGCGATCGAGCTGTCGCTGACGGTGTACACGATGTGGGTGTACTGGGTCGCGCCGTCACTTCTCTTGGGCCTACTCATCCTGCCGCGAACCGGCCCGACACGGCAGGACGGGCGCGTGATCCGTACGGTCATGGTGGTTACCGCGGTGTCCGTGTGCGTGCTCATGACGTTCTATACGATCGATCGATGGCGTCAGTTGACGTTCACGGCGTCGCATATGGGGTTGCGCCTTACGTCATGGCATGACGCGTGGCTGTTCGTGCGCGATACGGCCGCGCACGTGATGGCGGTGCCGACGGCGACGGCGGTGCTCGCGGCGGTCGGACTCTTGGCGATGTGGCGCTCCGACGTACGCTGGTGGTTGGCGCTCATCGGGGCGGGCGTTTTGGTTCCGGCGGGCCTGGCCGCGGTGAACGGCTCGGCCGGGTATCCACGCAACTTCGGCTACGTTGTTGTTCCGATCGCGGTGTTGGGCGGGGCGGGCGCGGACGCGGTGATCACGCGCATGATGCGCCGGGCTCGCGTTGTGGCGGTGAGCGGTGTGGCGGCTGCGGCGGTGCTCGCCGGTTCGGCGTGGGTTTCCACCGACGTCGCATCGCGCGTTCGCGGGATCATGCTTCCGGACTGGGGCGGCGCGGTGATGACGTTGGATCGCCGCGCGGAGACGGTCGGTCCACGTTGGTTTTGTCCTTGCGTGGTGAATCATTGGCAGCTTGGCTGGTATGGTGACCGGGGAGCGATGGAACGCTGCGTGGCGGTCGCGCCGGGCGGTGACATCGAGGTGGTCATGGGGACGCAATCCGACGCATCCGGTCGTGAGACCGTGTTCCAAGGCGACCCGGCCGCCGGCGCGATCGTCGGTGGGCCCGTACCCGCATGGCTCGATGCGGTTGAGGTTGACGAAACCATCTGCGGCGTAGCGTTGCGGCGATGGCGGGGCACGCGTGTCGACGTCGATGACGCGATCGGGGCGCAGGGCACCGAACCGTTGCTGCTGCTCGTGCCGCTGTCCAACAGGACGCATACCGGCGATATCGACGCCGACTTCAAGCGTACGGCGATCGGCGCGGAGAGCATCACGTTCAAGCCGGTCCGCGTCGGCGACGATGTCGTCTGGTCCGTGCTGGTTCCGGGACGGCTAGGTTCATCGATTCTGGCGCCGCTGCTCGCGGCGACGGGCGCGCGCGCGACCGACATCCACTGGTTCGTTCTAACACATCCGGTTGACACGCCGTAGGGCGCCGGCGCGCGTACACGCATGAGACGGGTACCGTGTTGCAGCGGGCGGTGTGCGCTTTGTTGACCACGAGCGGTGTGCATGTTGTGGGGATGCAGCGGGGGATGCGCGCCACCCGGCGGCGAGACGAATCGCGTTGACGGCGCCCGGTGACGTGGGCTATGATCATGGCGGTCGTGTCTGGTTCGCCGCGCGCATCTCCCGTCGGCGCGTCGGCGGCAAGGGGGGTCGGAGCGGGATGTGGAGCTATCACGTGCATACCTATCGTCATGGTGTTTGTGTAGTCGTTGCGATGTTCGCGGCTTCGGCCGTGGCGCGCGCGGGCAACGTCGTTCAGGTGCCGGATGACTTCCCCACCATTGCCGCGGCGCTCGCCGCCGTACCGGAAGGTGGTGTCATCCAGGTCGCCGAGGGCACACACGCGGGCGGCTTCACGGTTACGTTTACGGTAACGATTCAGGGCGGTTTCGCGGCCGATTTCATCGGCGATCCGGACCCGCTGGCGCATCCGACGATCATCGTCGCACCGTCCGGCGGTCATGCCGCGAGCGCCGTGCTCGGTGTCGGCGCCGCGGCGTTCATCAATGGCGTCGTGTGCACGGGCGGCACGGTCGGTGTGGATGCGTCCCTTACCGGCGACGCTTCGCTCAGCCTCGACACCGTCACGTGTCAGGGCAACGAGCGCGGGATCCGCGTCGACGCGCACGACACGGCCGCGTTGTTCGCGAACCTGGTCGTGCTCGAAGGCAATGCCGTTGTCGGCAGCGGCGCGGGCATCACCGCGCAGGCGGACGGTCAGTCGGCCGTGACGTTCAGCGCCGGCCAGATCAACGGCAACAGCGCGACCGACGGCGGCGCCGCGGCAGATCTCGATGCATCCGTGGAAGCGGCGATTTCGATCTTGAACACGACGCTGAGCGGTAACGGTTACCTCGGCGCGATCGGCGTCGCGCAGCCGGGTACGATGCGCTACACCGTCGCGGACGAGGCGGCCGTGTTTCTGGACGGGTCCACCGTGGTGGGCAACGTGCCGGCGGTGCCGGGTGACGCGGCGGTCGGCGGCACGCAAGCGGGTACGACGCTGGTTCAGATTACGAACACGACGTTCATCGAGGGTGCATCGGGCGTGGGGGGTGAGGCGATCGACACGACAGCCGCGGGGACGTCGGCGCTGCGCGTGGTGACGAACTTGTTCGAGAACAACGCAGGGCTCGTGGGGCCCGTGGTGAACGTCGTGCTCGACGAGCAGGCGGCGGGCTTCGTGTTGCGCAACCGCTTCGTCGACAACACGTCCACGACGCATCTGCTGAGGACGGATCAACTCGGGGCGACGTTCATGAACGTCGACGGCAACGTCATCCGCGGCAACACGACGCCTCACGAAGTCATCGCGCTGAGCACGTCCGCGCTGTCCGCCGGCGCACTGATGCGGGCGATCAACAATCAGGTCTCGGAGAATACGGCCACGAGCGGCAGCGGCGGCGGCCTGTTCACCGTGAACGGCAACAGCATCGCGCAAGTAGGGTACAACACATTCGTGAACAACACGGCCGTGTCCGGCGTGGCGGGGATTCACCTGGCCGCGGGCGAGTTCGTGCCGGCGCAGGCGTCGAACAACGTCGCCGTGGGGAACGTCGCGGGCGGCATGCCGGCGGACCTGCAAGTCGATGGGTTTATTGCGAGCGACATCGGGAATTTCCTCACCGGTGACGGCGATCCGGGGTTTGCGGACATCACGCAGGGCGACTTCACGCTCGTGCCGGGGTCCGTGTTGATCGATGCGGCCGACCCCAGCGCGTTTCAGATCGACCACGACTTCGAAGAAGACCCCCGGCCCGTGGCCGGCGCATCGGATGTCGGATCGGATGAGCTGCTGCTGGCGGGCGATTTCGACCTCGACGGCGACGTCGACATCGACGACTTTAACCAGTTCGGCATCTGCTTTACGGGCCCGGACGGTGGACCGGTGGCGCCCGGTTGCGAACCCGGCGACGCGGACAACGACGACGACATCGACTGCGACGACTGGGCGGCGTTTGTCGGTGCGTGGACCGCGCCGGGCGAGCCGCCCGAGTTTCCGCTGTGCGCGATGGTGGCCATCCCGACCGTCAGCGAATGGGGCCTCGCTGTGACGGCGATGCTGTTGCTGGTCGCGGGAGGGATCGTGCTGACACGGACGCGCCGGCGACTTGCCGCGTAAGGGCCGCGACCGCTCGGCCGGGCCCCTATCCGGACACGGCGCGGTGCCCGCCGCCGGGTATACATCCGTTGCGCGGCGTTGGATTCATAATACCGGGTAGGGAAGTCCCGGTCCGCGTCGGCTGTCACGATCGCCGCGACTGCCGGTGCGCCGTTGGGGGGTCCGCGCGATAGGCTATGGCTCGACGACGACCCATGCACCGTGATCGTCCAGCGCAAAGTGCAATATCGCGTAATCGCGGCGTCTGAGTTCGCTGTTGGCGCCGTTGATCCTGAGGATCACACCGCGGTCCCAGTCGATCGGGATACGGCTCGTATCGACCCGGAATCGATCGACATCCCGCGTGTCGATCGTGATCTTGTTGCGCGGTCGATCGAACGAACCGGTGGCCCAGCCGCCTCGCGCGTCGCCGCGGACACCGGTGACATCGAGCCACCGCGTAGCGTGTTCGTCCGGAATCACGACGGGGTTTGCGACCGCGCCGGTGTCGGCCGCGCCGGGCGTCGTCGCCGGGTCCGGCGCGGCAGCGGTCCGATCGGCGTCGGTCGTGGTGCGCGTGTCCGCGCTGGGGCTCCGCGGCTCGCTGCAGCCCACCATCAGCGATAGCGATACAAACAACACCGGCGGAACCCGACCCGCACGGTGGATCACAAAACGTATGGCTGCCGCCGTGGCAGCATACCCCACGACGTCGAGCGTGTTGGGCATATCCCGGCTCCCGAATCACCGCCGCGGGCCCGCGCGACGGCCCAAGGCGTCCCGGTCCCGGCGCGCGTCCGCCAGTGACCGTTGCGGGCGCCTGTGACGCCCGCGTCGACCCTTCGCCGCACCGGTCGCCGACGGCGGCGGCCGTGTCTCGCGCGGCGACGCAACCGGTGGCGTCCGATACGCCGAAGCACCCACGACCGGGGCCGAACGGGCGCGGCGGTTGCGGTGCCGCCGGGGTTCTTGTACCGTGCGCCGCCTTAACGGGATGCAGGCACCGTGACGCAAAAGCACACTAGCCAGGTCCGCTCGACGACCATTGTTGCGGTCCGGCGCGGCGGCGTCGTCACGATCGGCGGCGACGGTCAGGTGTCGTTCGGCGACACGACGATTAAGGCCGACGCAAGCAAGATCCGGTCGCTCGCCGACGGCAAGGTCCTGTGCGGCTTCGCGGGCTCGACGGCGGATGCGTTCGCCCTGTTGGAACGCTTCGACGGCAAGTTGGACAAGTATAAGGGCAACGTCCGGCGGGCGGCGATCGAACTCGCCAAGGACTGGCGGACCGACCGCATCCTCCGGCGTCTTGAATCCCTGCTGGTGGCCGTGTCCCGGGAGACGGTCCTGATGATCAGCGGCTCCGGCGATGTTATCGAACCGACGCACGGCGTCGTCGGGATCGGATCGGGCGGGCAGTATGCCGCCGCCGCCGCACGCGCGCTGTTGGACCATACGGACATGCCGCCCCCGGACATCGTCGCGGCCGCCCTGCACATCGCCGCCGACATCTGCGTCTACACGAACCACGAGATCACGGTCGAAACCATCGGCCCGCAGTCCACCGATGCATGACCTGACCCCGAAACGAATCGTCAAGGCCCTGGACCGCTACATCGTCGGGCAGCACGCCGCGAAGCGGGCCGCCGCGATCGCGATCCGAAATCGATGGCGGCGGCGGCAACTCCCCGACGGGCTCCGCGAAGAGGTCGGGCCGAGCAACATCATCATGATCGGACCCACCGGCGTCGGCAAGACCGAGATCGCCAGACGCCTCGCCACGCTCGTCAACGCGCCGTTCATCAAGGTCGAGGCGACCAAGTACACCGAGGTCGGGTATCACGGACGGGACGTCGAGAGCATGATCCGCGACCTGGTCGAGCTGGCGGTCCACATGGTGCGGCAAGAACAGACGGAGGTCGTTCGGACGGAGGCCGCACGGCTCACCGAGGAGCAACTCCTCGACGCCCTCATGCCGCCGACCGAGTTCGACCGCACCGACACCGGCGCGGACAGCGATACGGCCCAGCGACGCCAGCGCAGCCGTGAGAAGCTCCGGACGCAGCTCCGCGCCGGGGAACTCGACGACCGCCGCATCGACATCACGATCGAGGCCAAGATCCCGCCGATGGGGATCATGACGAACGTGAGCCCGGACCAGTTGGACCCCGATCTGCAGGGCTTCATGGAACGCCTGCTCCCCCCGGCCTCGAAGTCGCGCCGCGTCCCGCTCCGCGAGGCGAGGAACATCATGTTCGAACAGCAATGCGACGGGCTCATCGATCGCGACAAGACGGCCGAACTCGCAATTCAGCGAACCGAAAACAGCGGCATCGTCTTCCTCGACGAGCTCGACAAGCTCGTCGCGCCGGACACGGCCCGCGGTCCCGACATCTCGCGGCAGGGCGTGCAGCGGGACCTGCTTCCGATCATCGAGGGCTGCACGGTGAACACGAAGCACGGCCCGGTCAAGACGGACCACATCCTGTTCATCGCCGCCGGTGCGTTTCACGAGGGCAAACCCAGCGACCTCATGCCCGAGCTGCAGGGGCGGCTTCCGATCCGTGTCGAGCTGGAGGACCTCACGCGCGATGACTTCATCCGCATCCTCACCGAACCGGAAAACGCGCTCACGAAACAGCAGACCGCGCTGCTCGGCACGGAGGGGGTTCGCATCGAGTTCACCGAAGACGCCATCATCGCCCTCGCGGACGCGGCGTCGCGGGTCAACCAATCGACCGACAACATCGGCGCACGCCGCCTCTACACCGTCATCGAAAAAGTCATGGAGGACATCAGTTTCACCGCGCCGGACCGCCAAGGCGAGACGATCCGGATCGACGGCGCGTTCGTCGCCGAGCGCCTCGCCGACATCAGCAAAGACGCCGACCTGAGCCGCTTCATCCTCTGACGGCCCGTGCCAGACCCCGGAGAATCGACGCAAGTCCCGTCACCGTCTGAGCGAGCCCCACACGCGAGCGTCGGCACGCGGTTGACAGAGCGTCACCAGTTTGTCAACGTGGGCGCGACGGGTGGGTTGGACGCGGTCCGGCGCGTCGAGCCGCGTCGTGGTGGTGGGCGTGGTCGCCGTGTTGTTGTCGTGGTGCCGTCCGTTGCGATGGTAGACATGCCGTTGTGATGCCCCGGGGGTCGTGTTGCATGCGGTGCGGTGCGGCTTTGCGTTTGGCGTGCAGGGCGTAGCGGCGGTGTCGGCGACCGCCCGCACGGCTCGATGGGTGGTGGCACGCGTCAGGGATGCATGTGCATCCAGCGGGATCCGGTCCAACACGTACGAGCGCGGCGCGACACGCCGCCGCGCCGATCGCGTGCATTACGACGTGTCGTCGTTTTACAAGCGGAGTTTC
The DNA here is from genome assembly GCA_046754365.1 of Phycisphaerae bacterium. GTDB lineage: Bacteria > Planctomycetota > Phycisphaerae > UBA1845 > UBA1845 > JBHHVO01. The sequence continues at coordinate 7,439 of JBHHVO010000119.1, forward strand.
TGAACACATGCAGCCGACATTCAAGGACCTGACGCCGCCGACGCGCGGCGATACGATCGCGAAGACGCAGCAGGGGCTCGCCGTTGGGGAGCACCCGATCGTTCCGTTCATTGAGGGTGACGGCACGGGGCCGGACATCTGGCGGTCGGCCGTCCGCGTCTTCGACGCCGCCGTGAAGAAGGCGTACGACGGCGCCCGCAGCATCATATGGTTCGAGGTGTTCGCCGGGCAGAAGGCGTATGACAAGTACGGCACGTGGCTCCCGGACGACACGGTGGCGGCGTTCCGGCACTTCCGGGTGGGGATCAAGGGGCCGCTCACCACGCCCGTCGGCGGCGGCATCCGTTCGCTCAACGTCGCACTGCGTCAGCAGTTGGACCTGTACACGTGCCTGCGCCCGGTGCGGTATTTCGCTGGTGTGCCGTCACCGGTGAAACGGCCGGAACTCGTGGACATGGTCATCTTCCGCGAAAACACGGAGGACATTTACGCGGGCATCGAGTGGGCGTCCGGGACGCCGGAGGCCCGGAAGATCGTCGCGTTTCTTCAGGACGCGATGGGCGTCACGACCATCCGCTTCCCCGAAACAAGCGGCATCGGCATCAAGCCCGTGAGCACCGACGGCAGCAAGCGGCTTATCCGGTCCGCGATCGCGTACGCGGTCGAGAACCACCGCCGGAGCGTCACGCTCGTGCACAAGGGGAACATCATGAAGTTCACCGAGGGCACGTTTCGTGACTGGGGCTATGAGGTGGCCGACGAGGAGTTTCCCGACAAGACCTATAGCTGGTCGCGCTGGGAGGCGACCAAAAAGGAGAAGGGCGAGGACGCCGCGAGCGCCGAGCAGGAGACCGCCCTCGCGTCCGGCAAGGTCCTCGTCAAGGACGCGATCGCCGACATTACGCTGCAGCAGGTGCTCACGCGCCCGCGGGAGTTCGACGTCGTCGCGACGCTCAACCTGAACGGGGATTACCTCTCCGACGCACTCGCCGCCCAGGTCGGCGGCATCGGTATTGCGCCCGGCGGCAACATCAACTACGACACGGGCCACGCGATCTTCGAGGCGACGCACGGCACGGCGCCGAAGTACACCGGGCAGGACAAGGTGAATCCCGGTTCGCTCATCCTGTCGGGCGAAATGATGCTCCGGCACATGGGCTGGACCGAGGCGGCCGACCTGATCATCACGGGCGTTCAAGGCGCGATCGCGGCCCGGACGGTCACGTACGACTTCGAACGACTCATGCGCGCGGAAGGGATCGACGCCAAGCTGCTCAAATGCAGCGAGTTCGGCTCGGCGATCATACAGCACATG